>SKID01000086.1 GCA_007116605.1 Tissierellia bacterium | reverse complement strand
GTTCTGCTTTTAAAGGTTATTTGATATTTGAGCATGAAAAAGACCAACATTTACTTATCATGGATCAACATGCTGCTCACGAGAGAATTCAATATGAAATCTTGATGAAACAATATCAAAATCAAAGTATTCAAGCGCAACATTTATTAGTTCCTGAAATTATCCATGTAGATGCGCTCACTTATGAAAAGGTACTTCCTCGCCTACAACTCTTTGAAAAGATTGGATTCATGGTGAAAGATTTTGGCAAGAATACTTTTTCCATTGAAGCCTTCCCAAGTGCTTTAGTGGATTATACGATTAAAGATGTTTTTTATCATTTAATGGATGTATTAGATGAGATTAAAGATTTTAATCACAAAGACCTATTGCCTGATGTCATGGCTCAAATTATTAAAAAAGCTTGCTCATTATCTGTAAAGATTAAAGATTCTCTGAATATTGAAGAAGTCCAACATTTGCAACAAAACCTTGCTCAGTGTGAAATGCCCCACACCTGTCCTCATGGCAGACCAATATGGGTCACTTTGACACTTAAAGAACTTGAAAAACTATTTTATCGTTAAAGGAGCGCTATGGATTTACCTGTCATTATTTTAGTCGGTCCCACTGCTGTGGGAAAAACATTTTTTTCAATTGAAATTGCCAAACAATTACAAACTGAAGTGATTTCTGCGGATTCGATGCAAATCTATAAAGATATGTCTATCGGCACGGCTAAAGTCACTGACGAAGAACGTCAAGGTATCATCCACCATTTAATTGATGTGGTTTCACCCAATGAAGCTTTTACCGTGTCTGATTTTAAACGATTAGCTTTAGACAAAATCGATGATTTACATCATCAACAAAAAATCCCAGTTATTGCAGGGGGTACGGGATTATACGTGAATGCTTTGATTTATGATCTTGATTTTTCTAAAACTATAGGGGATGAAAAGATACGAAATGAGTTGCAGTTATTATATGAAAATAACGGAGCAAATTTTCTTCATCAACTGCTTAGCGCAAAAGACCCTGTTTCGGCTAAAAAGATTCATCCTAATAATGTTAAAAGGGTCATGCGGGCTATAGAAGTTTGTCTTATTACCCAGAAACCCTTTTCAGGTTTTAATCCTGACTTTCGAAAAGAATCTGAAAATTACGATTTTATCATAATTGGATTGGAAATAAATCGGGAATTGCTGTATAATAGAATCAATGAGCGTGTTGATAAAATGTTACATGACGGGCTGATAGATGAAGTCATCTCTCTAGTAAAAAAAGGCTATCCAAAAACTTTGCCAGCCATGCAGGGTATTGGTTATAAAGAAATTATTGATTATGTAGAGGGACAGACTACTTTTGACGAAGCCATTCGCTTAATCAAAAGGAATTCTCGCAGACTCGCTAAAAGACAGTTTACTTGGTTCAAAGCAGACCCAAGAATCCGCTGGTTTCAAGTAGACTTAGAAGCGCCTATTAAAACAAAACAAAATATCATGAAATTCATGAAAGAAAGGGGAATACGTAATGAAGCAGTTTATTAATCTTCAAGATTCATTTTTAAATCAAGCTAGAAGAGACAAAATTGGATTGACGATTTTTTTGACTAATGGTGTTAAGTTAAAAGGTCATGTGAGAGGTTTTGATAATTATTGTATCGTTTTTGATTCAAACGATAAGCATCAATTAATATACAAACATGCTATTTCCACTATTATTCCAGATTATAATATTAAGATTCAAATAAGCGAGGATTAAAGTTGTCAGAAAATATATTATGTAAACTATTCGGCATCAGTTTGAGTACTTGTGAAAGACTTGCTGATGCTGAGTTGCGTTTAAAAGAACACTTTCATCAATTAGATGCCATTAAAGAAGCAAATCAATATAAAGTGATTCGTGCCATGCAGGCATCAAATCTTAATTACACTAATTTTTATTGGAATACAGGCTATGGCTATAATGATCCTGGAAGAGAAAAAGTTGAAGAAATTTTCGCTCGTGTTTTCCACACTGAAGATGCCTTGGTGCGTCCAAATATTGTATCAGGAACCCATGCTTTATACTTAACATTATCAGGTTTGCTAAGCCCTGGGGATGAAGTGATCTCCATATCAGGAACGCCTTATGATACCCTTTTAACCGTCTTAGGTGTTCAGGGTCAAGAAGCTAATAATCTAATCTCTATGGGGATTCACTATCAAGAAGTGGATCTTGTCAATCAGGAAGACTTTGATTTATATCGTATTTTTAATACGATTAGTGCTAAAACAAAGATGATTATGATTCAACGATCAACAGGTTACAGTCAAAGAAAAGCCATCACTATTGATAAAATAAAAATGGTGATTGATGCTATTCGAACTAATTGGCCGAATCTGATCATCATGGTGGATAACTGTTATGGAGAGTTTTTAGAATTATTAGAGCCTAGTGATGTGGGTGCTGATGTTTGCGTGGGATCATTAATTAAAAATCCCGGCGGAGGTATTGCCTTAACAGGTGGCTATATATGCGGTAAAAGCCTGTATATAAAGGCCATCGCTAACAGACTGACTGCACCAGGCATTGGTAAAGAAGTTGGGTTGACCTTTGGGCAGACCAGAAACACCCTGCAAGGACTGTATCTGGCACCAGGGATTGTTTCTGAAGCCATAAAAGGTGCCTTGCTTGTGGGTACTGTCTTTTCTGATCTTGGATATCAGATTATCCCTGAGATTAATGATGCAAGAAGTGATATCATTCAAAGTATTGTTTTTAATGACAAAAATTTATTAATTAAGTTTTGCCAAGCTGTTCAGCAAGCTTCTCCAGTAGATGCAATGGCTGTGCCTGAACCTTGGGCAATGCCTGGATACCAACACGAGGTGATTATGGCATCTGGAGCTTTTGTACAAGGGTCTTCCATTGAGCTCAGTGCCGATGCACCGATACGTGAGCCTTATACAGCCTATTATCAAGGGGGATTGTCCTATGGTCAATGTAAATTGGCTGCAGCAATGGCTATTGAAAAGGTGTTGAAAAGTTAAAACGAGGCCATTGACCTCGTTTTTTTGATTGTGTTAATATTTTCGTATCACACACTTTAAAATTCCAATTATATTTGCGTTTTTGGTATAGATAGGTTCCATGTATTGATTTTCTGGCTGTAATCTAATGATATCCTTTTCTTTATAAAAGCGCTTTAATGTGGCTTCATCATCGATTAAAGCAGCCACAATCTCTCCATTTCTTGCCACATTTGTGCTAATGATCACCACATAATCACCATCATAAATGCCTGCTTCAATCATACTGTCACCTTTTACTTTTAACACAAATGAATCATTATTGCCAACCCATTCTACAGGAACAGGGAAGAGTTCTTCCACATTTTCAGAGGCTAAGACAGGTTGTCCTGCAGCAATATGACCAACTAAAGGAATGTTAACAATCTCTTTTTTAGGCACATCATATTTTAGGTTATCAACATCAACGACTTCAATGGCTCTATTTTTATTATTGCCTTTTTTTATGTATCCTTTTTTTTCTAAAGCTGAAAGATGTGCATGGACTGTGGATGTGGATTTAAGCTGCACTCCTTGACATATTTCTCTCACTGATGGGGGATAGCCTTTATCATTAATTTCTTTTTTTAAAAATTCCAAAACTCGCTTTTGAGAGTTTGATAATTGATCACTCATACACAATACCTCCGATATTTTCTGTATTATAACATAAGCCTAAAAAAAAATCAAACATTCGTTCTGAATTCTATTGACAAAGAACAGATGTTCTGTTATT
>SKID01000197.1 GCA_007116605.1 Tissierellia bacterium | reverse complement strand
GGTAATCCGGCTTCTTTTAAAATCCTTGCCGTTCCACCAGTTGAAATAATCTCCACTTGTCGGTGATGTAACTCTTGGGCAAAAGCCACAATTCCTTGTTTATCTGATACACTGATTAATGCTCTCATGACCCCTCCTTTATTTTTACTCGCCTACCCACCACTTCAATACGCTTTTGACTGAATAAGGCCACTGCTTGAGGCAAGAGTTGATGTTCAATCTTTAATACTTTTTCTTGTAGTGATTCTGGGGTGTCTTCCCATAAGACAGGGACTGTTTCTTGTAATATCACCGGTCCATGGTCTGGCTTTTCATCAACAAAATGAACGGTTGCCCCACTGACTTTAACCCCATAAGCAATGGCTTCTTCATGGACTTTCATACCATAATAGCCTTTGCCACAAAATGATGGAATCAAAGAAGGATGGATATTTATGATTCCATTGGGATAAGCTGCAATCATATCTGGATGAATCATTTTTAAATAGCCTGCTAGCACAACTAAATCCACTTGCTTTTCTTGCAGAATGGTCATGATTCGCTCATGGTAATGATCCCCTTGATACACACGGGAGTCTACATATTCTGCTGAAATCTGATGATTTTTTGCTCTTTGTAAACCATAAGCCTCTTTTTTATTTGAGAGGACCACCACAATTTCTCCATGAATCTCTTGTTTGTGGATGGCATCAATGAGGGCTTGCAGATTGGACCCTGAGCCTGAAATTAAGACACCTATTCGCAAGGGTGACATAATTGAATCTCCCCCTCACCTTCTATAATATGCCCTAATAAGACCGGTGCTTCATTGAGGGATTGTAAATAATGAATCACTGGGTCACAGTCTTGAGCAGCCACTGCCAATACAAGACCAATGCCCATATTGAAAGTGCCATACATTTCTTTAGTGTCTATTTGTCCTTCTCTTTGAATGATTTGGAATATAGGAGGCACCTTGTATTGAGTCAAGTCAATTTTGGCAGTGAGTCCTTCCGGTATCATTCTAGGAATATTTTCATAAAATCCTCCACCAGTAATATGGCTGATGCCCTTGATTTGAAACTTGTCTAAACAAGCCAATACCGGCTTCACATAAATCCGTGTAGGAGTAAGCAAGGCCTCTCCTAATGTTTGGTCTAAATCAGGTAATGGACGATCTAAAGACCAGCCTAATTTTTCAAAGAAAAGTTTTCTCACTAAAGAAAAACCATTGGAATGAACCCCACTGGAAGGCAATCCAATGAGACAATCTCCTGGCTGTAAAGATTGTCCTGTGATGATTTTTTTCTTGTCTACCATCCCCACGCAAAAGCCTGCTACATCATATTCTCCATCTTGATAGAGTCCGGGCATTTCAGCTGTTTCTCCACCAATTAAAGCGGCTCCTGCTTGGATACATCCTTCAGCTACACCTTTGACAATATCTGCCACTTTTTCTGGCAGTAGTTTGCCTGTGGCGATATAATCTAGGAAAAATAAAGGCTTGGCCCCCTGACAAATCACATCATTGGCACACATGGCCACCACGTCTTGACCAATGGTGTCATGGCGATCCATGGCAAAGGCAATCATGAGTTTTGTCCCTACCCCATCAGTGCCAGAAACTAAAACGGGCTCTTCATAAGCGTCCTTATCAATTTGAAATAAGCCACCAAAGCCACCTATGTCTGATAACACTCCTGGGGTAAAAGTTTTTTTGACAAAGGCTCCCATTCGCTTAACTGATTCATAGCCCGCTTCTTTGTCCACACCTGAAGATTTATATGTTAATGGTTCTGTCATGATTATTCTCCCTTCACATCGTAGTTAGGCACCGCCATAGGATAATCTCCATCTAGACAAGCCATGCAAAATCCATTTTCCAGTCCAGTGGCTCTTAATAAGCCTTGGGGTGATAAATAGTGGAGTGAATCTGCATCGATAAAGTGTTGGATTTCTGATTCTGACTTTGATGCGCCGATTAAAAATCTTCTAAAGGGCGTGTCTATACCAAAGAAGCAAGAATATTTCACTGGTGGGGAGGCTACTCTTACATGGACTTCTTTTGCCCCTGCATCTTTAATCATTTGGACAATTCGCTTACTGGTTGTTCCTCTTACAATGGAATCATCAATCATAACCACCCGTTTGTCTTTCACAATTTCGGATAAAACGCTAAGTTTGATTTTAACCCCTTCTTCTCTTAAGGCTTGATTAGGCTCAATAAATGTTCTTTTGGCATAACGGTTTTTAATCAGACCTAATCCATAAGGAATCCCCAGTTGCTGGGCATAGCCAATAGCTGCTGGTGTACCCGAATCAGGCACAGAAAACACTAAGTCGGCTTCTACAGGAGATTCTTTAGCCAATTCCACACCGCTATTATATCTTGTTTGATACACATTCAGTCCGTCAATATTGCTATCTGGTCTAGCAAAATAAATAAATTCAAAGATACAAGATTTTTTTCTTACAAACATATCGCTAGGTATGCTGGTGATGCCGTCATCATTGATCACCACAATTTCTCCTGGCTCCACATCTCTTATAAACTCTCCACCCATGGCAGAGATGGCACAACTTTCAGAGGCGAGTAAATAGCCATCTTCTCTTTTACCAATACATAAAGGACGCAAACCAAAGGCATCCCTTATTCCGATAAGCTCATTTTCTGTCATAATGACTAAAGCAAAGGCACCTTTGATGACTTCCATAATGTTTTTGACCGCCTTAACCATATCCCCTTTAAAGTTTCTAGCAATGAGATTGGCAATGACTTCTGTATCAATGGATGTTTGGAAAATAACACCACTATCTTCTAACATGTCTTTTAAAGCTTCTGTATTGGTGAGATTCCCATTATGAGAAATGGCCAAGGACCCTTTTCTGTATTTTACAACCAATGGCTGGGCATTCATTTTAAGGCTTTCTCCTGTGGTGGAATATCTCACATGGCCTGTTGCCATGCCACCCACTAGTTTGCCTAAAATTTTATCGTCAAATACCTCTGCCACCAGTCCCATGTCTTTATGATATTCAATACCTCCACCACAACGAACGGCAATTCCAGCACTTTCTTGTCCTCTGTGTTGCAATGCAAATAACCCATAGTAAGCTAATTGTGATACAATCTCTGGCTTGCTAGAATACACGCCTACCACACCACATTCTTCATGAAGCTTGTCTTCTCCAAAATATTTATCGTACATTTTCCACCTATCCTTGTATTCGATTTAAGACTTCTTGATATGTTTCGGCTACATCCCCCAAGTCCCTTCGAAAACGATCTTTGTCTAGTTTTCTCTGATCCGTCCTATCCCATAGACGGCATGTATCTGGTGATATTTCATCAGCCAGTATCACTTGATCTTCATACATCCCAAATTCTAATTTAAAATCGATTAAATCCATCCCTTTTTCTTTAAAAAATTCTTGTAATATGTGATTAATTTCATGGGCTAATTGTTTAATGGTGGCTAACTGACTTTCTGTGGCTAATTCAAGGGCTAATATATGGTCATCATTGATTAGGGGATCTCCTAGGGCATCATTTTTATAACAAAATTCTAACACCGGGCGTCGTATGGTGGTGCCTTCTTCTAATCCAAATCGTTTAGCAAAAGAACCGGCTACCCCATTTCGGATAATCACTTCTAAAGGAATGATCTCAACAGCTTTGACTAGAGACTCTCTTTCATTGAGCAATGCTAGCAAATGGGTTGGAATGCCTTTATCTTCTAATAATTGAAATAGAATGGCGGACATTTGGTTGTTGACTGCTCCTTTGTCTTGGAT
>SKID01000305.1 GCA_007116605.1 Tissierellia bacterium | reverse complement strand
TTCTCACAACTTTTATAACGATTTACAAAGGGTTGATCCACCTTTAGAAAGTCCTTATTGTAATTATCTTGTAGATTTTAATCCAGGAGTCAGTCGTGGTCTTTTTATTACTCATGATTATTCAGAAATTATCCATCCTAGTCATGGTGTGGACTGTTTAAACTTAAAAGAGCCTTTGCTTGTAGCTGATCCCTGGATCCAACAACATCTGGGTAGCAACACCATGAGAGTAGTCAATAAAAGCTATCCCCATTGGTTTAGAATGATCACTCACTCTCAACCAAAAAAGTGGCGTGTGCACATACTAGCACTTGGAGATGTTGGAAGCACTTTACTGATGGGTCTTCGCCTTTTAGGATCGGATTGTATCCATTCTATTGGCATCTATGACCGGAGTTACGAAAACATGATGCGCCTTGAAATGGAAATCAACCAAATACAAGTTCCTTTTGATTCTCAGTTGCCTTTAGTGGAAACCATTGAAGAATCTCAACTCTTTCATTGTGATTTATTTGTTTTTTGTGCCTCAAAAAGTATTCCTCCTGTTGGTTCTGATATCAAGGATGTTCGCATGATTCAATATCAAGGAAATTCTGAAATAGTATCAACTTATGCTCGTTTGGCAAGAGATCAGGAATACCAAGGCATCTTTGCTGTAGTTTCCGATCCAGTAGATCAATTATGTTTAAAGGTATTTGATGAGAGCAATCGAAATATGAAAGGAGCACTTGATTTCAAGGGTCTACTGCCAGAGCAAATTAAAGGCTATGGCTTAGGAGTGATGCATGCTCGCGCCTTATACTATGCCTCTAAACATTCAAAGTTTAACACTTATTTAACAGAAGGCCGTGCTTATGGTCCCCACGGCAAAGGACTCATCATCGCTAACAGCATAGAAAACTACGATGATTCATTGTCTAAAGAGCTCACTGAGCTTGCACTGAATGCCAACTTACATGTGCGTGAGTTAGGTTATAAACCCTATATTGCTCCCGCACTTTCTTCAGGTGCCATTTCTTTAATCAAAATGATGCAAGGACATTGGCACTATAGTTCAAATTTTGTCAGTGGTATTTATTTAGGAGGGAAAAATAGACAGACGCCTCTGGGGCTGGAAATAGAAAAAGTCAAATTGCCCGATGCCTTGCTTTTAAGATTAACTAATACCTATGAAAGTTTGAGGCAATTCAATGTCTGATTTAATTCATATTTTATGCCCTGGGAATATTTCACCACTCCAACAAGTGGTTCACCATCATTCGCTACAAAATTTGAAGTCTCATTGGATCACCTGCGTTGAAAATCTGCAACCTTTAGAAAATCAAAAGATTGTTTTTTCTATATCTTTAGATGAAACGGGGATTTCTGTTAAGTTATGGGAGTTTTTGCATGAAATCGCAAGGGGTGGACCCCAGTATTTCAAGGGATGTTCTGCTGTTATTTTTGTCTTTGGTGCAAATGAATTATTTACAAAATCTATCTCCCAACAGTTGATTTATTATCTGAATCAAGCCGGTGTCTCTTTTATTGGCCGTCCTTTATTAGAAGCAACTGGATCCATGCAGAACTTAAAACACATGGCTTTATCAAAAAATCTAGACCTTTATGAGACTTGTTTGATCATCAGTCAAGAATTAATGACTAGGCTGATGAATGATTGTCCACCGAAACATAAAAACCCCCATCTTCTTGTGTTACATGCTAGCAATTGGGATACCTCTAACACCTTAACCTTATGGTCCCATGTAAAAGATCATCTGGGGGAAATTAATATTAAGGAAATCCATATCGAAAATGGCGCTATCAAAGATTGTATTGGATGTCCTTATAAAACTTGTAGCCATTATGGGCAGCAGGATCGATGCTATTATGGTGGAATTGTTGTCTCTGACATTTACCCTGCCATATTAAACTGTCATGGCTTGCTTCTTTTATGCCCCAACTATAATGATGCTATATCAGCAAATATGTCTGCAATGATTAATCGTTTAACCGCCTTGTTTCGGAAAACAGCTTTCTATGACAAATACTTGTTTTCTATTATTGTTTCTGGACATTCAGGCAGTGACATCATTGCCAAACAATTGATTAGTGCATTAAGTATTAATAAAACATTCAGACTCCCCCACCATTTTGCCATCATGAAAACAGCTAATGACCCCGGAGATATAGAAAAAAATCCTGATCTTACTCATTTAGCCCAAGGCTTTGCTCAACACATCGTGACAACCCTAAAGCATAAATGATGGAATCAACACGCTCATTGTTTTTACTTATTTCTTAGCTTTGATGTGTCGGAAATATGGGTTGATTCTTGTCACCTGTGATCTAATAACTAAGCATCTTGCTCCTGGCATCATTTAAAAAGGAACTGACTGTTGATATTAACAGTCAATTCCTTTTCTAGACAGCAACCCTTTTTCAGTATAATAATGTTTAATTTCAGTCATTTCTGTAACTAAGTCTGCAATCTCATAAAACCCTTCTGTGGCATATCGGCCTGTCAAAATCACTTCCACATGATCAGCTTTGCCATTTATGGCTTGAATTACGGACGCTTCTGACAATAAACCAAAGTAGATAGCTATGGTTATTTCGTCCAAAATGACCATATCATATTCTCCTAGTTGTAAAATATTCCCGCACTTTTCTAAAGCACTACTAGCCTTAATTTTATCTTCTTCTTGTGGTGGTCTGTCAATAAAACAGCCTTGTCCTAACTGCTCAATTTTAATCAGATCAACAAATTCAGTGATTTTAGTCTCGCTATAGGCCATGTCTTTGACAAATTGACCGATCCATACTTTTTTTCCTGTCATCGCGCATCGAATGGCTAATCCGAATGCAGCAGTGGTTTTTCCTTTACCATTACCCGTATATAAATGAATCATTCCTTTATCCATGTTATTTACAACAGAGAAACGATTAGCAAAAACACAATTTGCCCAATTTCATGCACAAATCCCAAAGTGTCCCCTGTCATACCTCCTATTTTCTTTTTTATGTTTTGTATGATATAACCTACAATAATCCATGTTCCCACCATGGGAACAATCATTTTTATATTGATCACTATGGCTGTAATAATACCAAATAAAAAGGCAAAATTTCTGTGATTTTCGCCACATATTTTGACAAACTGATCTCCTATGCCCTTTTCTTTAGGGTAATCGCTTACTGAAGCTGCTGCAATAATTGAGGTTTTACCTGCAATTGCCATTAAAAATAGCGCTCCCAAACTTGTTTCCTGTATCAATATAAAATAGGCAAGGATAATGAATATCAAGCCGATAACACCAAAGGCACCTATTCGACTGTCTTTCATGATTTGGAATATTTGATCTTTTTCTTTTCCACTATACAAACCGTCCATCGTATCTGCCAATCCATCTAAATGAATGCCTCCAGTTAGCCATATATAAAACCCTGTCACAACTAAAGCTGACACTGAACTTGAAGTTCTTGAGAATATCCATGCCACACCTGCAAGTAATACTCCTATTAAAAGACCTAATACTGGAAAAAGCATCACACCCATTTTATAGTCATCTTCATCAAAATCAATCATTTTATTAAAGGGAATCCTCGTAAAAAAAACCATCATTATCAAGAGCCCTCTCATAGCACTTAAAAATGTACCTTTCATTTTATCACCTCCATCAGCTTATTTAATCTTCATCTCTATCCCAGCGACTACTAAAAACACTTCATTGCTTTGACTAGCCACCCATTGATTGACTCTTCCTGCAATATCTCGATAATACCTTGAAATCCGGTCAGGAGGCAC
>SKID01000321.1 GCA_007116605.1 Tissierellia bacterium | reverse complement strand
TTGCTTTAGTTAAAAAAGGATGCAACATGCTTCTGAGATGCGCATTATTGGATTCTTTGTTTCCTTTGATAGTTAATAAAAACAAAGGATTCAATACTAAGCAACGAAGATGCAGTTGTATCCACAACAAAGGGTCTAAATACTAAGCAGGGAGATACTGCGGTATCCATATAAAAGCAAAGGGTCTAAATACTAAGCAGGGAGATACTGGGGTATCCATATAAAAGCAAAGGATCCAATACTAAGCAGCAAAGTTACGATTTAATCCTTGACACAAATCAAAAACTTGGCACAAGGTTTGCATGTTATTTATGTGATGAAAACTAAAATGTAAAAAAAGGAGTCTAAGACATGAAAATAGGATTTATTGGATTAGGTGTTATGGGGAAAAGCATGGCATTAAATGTTTTAAAAGCTGGATATGAGTTGACAGTTTATGATGTTGTTCGGGAAAACGTTGATGCGTTAGTGCAAGCAGGTGCTCAAAAAGGAGATTCTCCTGAAGAGGTAGCAAAACAATCTGATGTAGTCATGACATCATTACCCAATTCAGCTATCGTTGAAAGTGTGGTTTTAGGCGAGCAAGGTGTTTTGTCTGGGCTGAGAGAAAATGGCATCATTGTTGACTTAAGTAGTATTACACCCAAGACCATTCGTAAAATCAGCAGTATGGCTAAAGAAAAAAATATCTCTGTCATTGATGCACCTGTCAGTGGAGGAGCTGAAGGCGCAGCTAAAGGAACCTTGACCATTATGGCAGGTGGAGACAAAAAAGTGATTGAAAAAGTGATGCCGCTACTTGAGTCCGTTGGAAAAGACATTAAGCATGTGGGTGATGTGGGCGCAGGAGATACCATTAAAGCGGTTAACAACTTATTGTTAGGTATCAATATGGTCGCCACTGCAGAAGCATTAGTATTAGGAAAAAAAGCAGGGCTTGATCCAGATATTATGTTTGACATTATTAGTAAAAGTTCAGGTGGATCGTATGCATTGACTGCCAAGTATGAGAAATATATTTCAAAAGGTCATTTTGACCCAGGGTTTATGGTAGATTTAATGTATAAAGATTTACAGTTAGCAATAGATACAGCAAAAGATTTACAGTATCCTTTGATATGTGGTACTTTATCTCAACAAATGTTTGAAGCTGCCAGAGCAGAAGGATTAGGAGATAGAGATATTTCTTCGGTGATTCAATTATTCGAAAAATGGGGAAAAACGGAGGTTAGAAGTGAAAAATAATCAAGAAATTCAAAGACTAATCCATGAAAAAATGCCACTGACTATCGGAGAAGTATTAGAGATAGCAGAATCTACACAAACTCGTGTGGTAGATGTGGTCATTGAAGAAGCCATGATTAGATCCAAAATGACAAAAGAAGAAGTATTAGCTAAAGTCATGGACGAACTAGCCCATAATTTAAAAGCGATAGAAATTGGCTTAAGAGACGGATATAGTCCTATTATGGGAACGGTAGGCAATGACCTAACAAAAAATGGAGAAGTGGTCCTTTTCCAAGACGATTTTATAAACAAAGCACTTATTTATACATTAGCTGCTCAAGTCGGCAATCATGTTATTGGATTAAACCCTTGTGCAGGAACTGGAGATTCTTGCCCTTATACTGGGTTTGTTAGAGCAATGCAAGTATGTGGTTATGATGAAAATCAAGTGGCTGAAATGGCAGCATTGATGCTTAAAGTAGGTTCTTATTTCAGAGTAGGCAAAACCACCACTGGATGTAATATGGAAGGATTTGGGGCAGGTGCAACTGCTGTTGCTGCTGCAGTTGTTGCCATGAAAAATGGCTCACCTAAAGATATGGAAAGAGCAATGGTATTAGCCATTTCCCCAACAATCGCAGTGCCCTGTACACCAAGAGTCATGGTGCCTGGTTTGTGTGGAACACATATTGGTGGAGCGATTTTAATTGGAAATCTATCAGCGGGATTAGCATTGCATACGGATATAGAAGTTAATGTACCCATCGATGTGATGTTGGTCATGGCGGCAGAAGTACATCCAATATCTGCAAAAGAAGTGGTACCAGTTGTTGGAGAATACTTAAAACCATTCTTTAAGACTAAGGAAGAAGTTGAACAGCTTATCACAGAAGAAGTGAAAAAAGCAGAAAAGGCAGAGATGATTGAAACATTAGAAAAGGCAAAAGAGAAAGCTAAAAAAATGGCGTCTGGAACGAGTCCTATAACAAATACTTTAGGACAAGCAGTGGTGGGGGGAAGTTCTCAAGCGGTAGGTTCACCAACAAATGCTGCACGGGTAGCTCATTATTTGGCAAAAGGTAAAGGATCTATCAAAAAGGTGACCATTGAATTATATCCAGAATTGTTTGCAAGAAGAGGGATTAATATTCCAGGTATCATAATGGGTTCCGTATTTGGTTCTCCCACATCTGACTATGAAATGTATAAAGAAGGCATTGATAAAATGAAAGAGCTAGGTATCGATGTAAACGTGGTTATGGGAGAAGATTACGGCATTCAAAAAATTACAATAGAGACAGAAAATGATACAGTGATGATTGATACATTAAATCGTGGTGGCGGTCGAATTGTCATTAGGGATGCCTATCCTTCCAAAGAAGAAGCAATTAAATGGGCAAAACAATTAGGAATTGCAGTAGGAGATCAATAAGAGGGAGTGAACCAATGAATGTTATTGAAAAAATCATAGCAAAACATGCAGGGAAAGATACAGTCACCGTAGGGGAAGAGCTGACGGTATCTGTTGATTTAGCCATCGGTCATGATGTCACCGCACCAATGGCTATTGAGCAATTTTATAAGATTGGTGTGTCTAAAGTGTATGATCCTAAAAAAATTGCATTGGTCTCAGATCATAATGTTCCTTGTTCAAGCGTTAATTCTAGATTACAGCATAAAGCCTTAGAAGATTTTTCCGATGCATTTGGAGTCCATTACTTTGGAAGAAGTGAAGGGGTGATCCATCAAATTATCAAAGAAGAAGGGTTATACAAAAAAGGAGATATTATTGTAGGAGCAGATTCCCATACTTGTACTGCAGGAGCTTTAGGAGCTGTGGCTATTCCAGTAGGTTCTACAGAAATGGCGGCAGTTATGGCACTAGGAAGCATCGATATTGAAGTCCCTTCTACTGAACTCATTCACATTGTTGGAACCTTAAACAAAGGGGTTTATGCGAAAGATGTCATTTTGCATGTGATTGGCAAGTTTGGCACTAATGGATTTACTGATAAAGCTGTGATTTTCACAGGAAATTGCATACATGAAATGACTCAAGATGACAAAATGACTCTTTCTAATATGATGATAGAAATGGGTGCCATGATTGGATATATTGATCAAGGGGATGAACCTATTGGACCTGTTGCTGTGGAGCATATCATACAGGCAGAAGCCATTGTTCCTTGTGCAGCATGTCCGTCATCACCAGGGAATGTAAAACCGATTGAAGAAATCGAAGAAGTGAAGATTAATCAAGCTGTTTTAGGTAGTTGTACAAATGGACGCTATTCAGATATGAAAATCGCAGCAGAAGTACTTAGAGACAAAAAAATTGCGAAAAACGTGACCATGATTGTTTTCCCAGCGTCTAAATCTATTGCAGAAAGAATGGATGATGAGGGTTTAACTAAGATTTTTAGAAATGCAGGAGCTATCGTGACAAATCCAGGCTGTGGACCCTGCTTTGGAGCCCATCAAGGCTTGCTGAGTAAAGATGATGTAGCCGTATCATCCACTAATAGAAATTTCCCTGGTAGAATGGGGCATAAAGAGGCGAGCATTTATTTAGCCTCTCCTCGTGTGGTTGCGGAAAGCGCCGTACTGGGGTATATCACTAGACCAGGTACAGTGATGCCTTTGGAGGTTGAAGATGGAGAAAATTAAAGGGAAAAGCTTTTTTTTCGGAGAAAATATTGATACAGACCAAATCTTACCAGGCTATGCCATGTCAGCACCTCCTGAAGAATTAGGTCAATTTGCTTTAAAAGGTAGTAATCGTCAAGATTTTGCCGAAGAAGTATCTGATGGTGATCTTATCATAGCAGAAGATAATTTTGGTTGCGGTTCATCCAGAGAACAAGCGCCACTAGCCCTTAAGCATACAGGCCTGGGGGCAATTATTGCTTCATCATATGCCAGGATTTTTAGAAAGAATGCCATTAATATTGGTTTACCCGTTGTCATCTGTCAAGACATTGCAAGAATTAAACAAGAAAGTCAAGATGGGGACATTTTTGAATTAGATATTGAAAAAGCATTGTTGAAGAATGTTTCAACAAGTAAAGAGTATCCAATTGAACCCTTATCTCAAGCTACTTATGATACATTAGCGGCAGGTGGCTTGATTGAAAAAGTAAGAAATATATTAAAATCACGAGGTGAAGACATTGAGTAATCAAAAACCAAGACCTAATACTGAAAGAATTATTAGAGAAGAAATGGAACGCATCAGAGCTTATGAAGAAGCTTTTGGTGTTAAAATGCCGTGGGCAGATGAAGAAGGTGTTGTCCATGATTTGCCAGATGCCTATCCAAGAGTTGTAGCTGGTGTGGAAAGAGGTGGCCATCGCATTGCTGAATTAGGCAGAGAGGCTTTAGTCACAGGGATGCCGGTTATGAATCCTATTCTAGGGAGAAATACCTCCGAAGAAACATGGAATGAATCTACAAAAATGTATGATTTGGCAGAAAAATTAGGGATTAAAATGTTCCATTTTGTTCATGCAGAAGCCACAAGACATATTGATCCACTGGATGGTATTGAGCTGATCAATCAATCTAGAGGAAAAGGTGGAATTACGCCTAGAGGTGAAAGAGAATATGTGGAGATGGGTGGCGGTGCGGTACATCCTATGAGAATTAATGCAACAGGAGACACTACTCACTTAAACGTGTTGAATGCCCTAGTAGCAGGTTTTGACGGTACAGATATTGGACCTGTTATTCACGTTCACTTTGGTGGTCGTGGAATACATGAGTTTAGAAGAAAAGTTGAAAATGGTTATAAAGCGATACAAATATGTGCTGAAAACAATATTTTTGCCCAATTAGACACCCACAAACACATCAATAATATTATGGGAACAGATGGTATGGCGTTAGCTATGTGTTTATTGTCAGAAGGATTAGCGATTAAAGCAGGATTAGACCCTTCTCTTAGTGGGATTCAGATGAATGTAGCAGGCATCAATATCATTGCAGATTTAGCTTTAATGAAGGCCTTTAGAGAGTCTACATGGAGTGAGTTTCTGATTGTTGTTCCAGAAACATTCCAAAATCCACCAGCTGATTTAATTGCAGAACAAGCCCACTTTGGTAGAATGGCTGTCAGCGCTAAACTAGGAGGTGCTAATTTCTATAGACCTAAAGCAGCAGAAAATGTTGGAATTCCAACAGGTGAGTCTATGGCTAAATCGATCTGGGCATCTCATAATGTGTTTGATAATGTATATAGAGTAGACATACAAGATCCTGCCATTGAGAAAAGGAAAAAAGAAATACAAGTTGAAGCCATGGCTGTTTTAACAGCTGCTCTTAAAAAAGATAAATTGTTAACCATTGAAGAAATCACAGTTGATTTCTGGAATCAGTATGAAGACCATGAGTTGATTGATTTAATCGTAGAAGCTGGCAAAAGTGGCATTTTAGATACACCTCGTGCAGGGGGATGGGATTTAAAAAGATTTGTTAAAACCCATAGAGACAAAGATGGTATTAGAAGATATATTGATGGTTATACACCCCTAGGTGTGGATAAATCATTAATGCCCATATCCACTTCAGGTATTAAAGTAGAAGAAAAAGCACCTGTCATTCATAAGGAAAAAGTAGTCTTAGCAACAGTAGGTGCAGATGCTCATGTCATGGGAATTAATATGATTAAAGAAGCCATTGAGCAAGCTGGCTACGAAGTGATTTTCTTAAGAGGAATGAATCTTCCGGAAACAGTGGCGGAAATTGCAGCAGAAGCTAAGGCAAAAGTCATTGGAATTAGTAATCTACTGGGCATGGCTGTGGAACTATTCCCTCGAGTGGATAAGAGACTCAAAGAGTTAGGTCTAAGAGATGAAGTTGTCTTAATTGCTGGTGGTAGAATTGCTGAAAAAGAAGAAGAACATGCCATGTTTGAGAAAAAAATTGCTGATGAAGGGGCAGGTTTTCTTGGCGTAGATGCTTTCTTTGGTCCTGGTACGAAACCAGAAGAGACCATTCAGTGGTTAAATAATAAATTAGGAAAGTAAGAGGTGATCATGATGGGACAAAAGAAAACAAGAGTTGTCATTATGAGGGCAGGGACGAGTAAGGGTATTTTTATAAATACCGTGGACCTTCCTAAAGATTTAGCAGAAAGAAATCAATTGATATTAAAAATATTCGGAAGCCCAGACATTCGACAAATTGATGGTCTGGGTGGAGCAGATCCTTTAACGAGTAAATTGGCGATTATAGGACCATCAACATTAGAAGGTGCTGATGTAGATTATACATTTGGACAAGTTTCATATGTAGCACCCACCATAGATTTTTCTGGCAATTGTGGCAATATATCAGCTGGTGTGGGACCTTATGCAGTGGACGAGGGTTTAGTTGAGGTAAAAGAACCCTATACAACCGTTAGAGTGCACAATACCAATACAGGTAAAATTTTGGTGGAAACTGTAAAGGTTGAAAATGGCAAAGCCGTGGTAGAAGGAGACTATGCCATAGATGGGGTTCCTGGAACAGGTGAGAAAATAGAAATCGACTTTTCCAAGACAGCAGGATCGAAGACAGGTAAGTTACTCCCTACTGGTAATGTGGTGGATACCATGGAGGTTTCTGGAGTTGGAGAAATCATGTGTTCAATTGTAGATGCAGCTAATCCCATGGTGTTTGTTAAAGCAAAAGACATTGGTCTAACAGGCATTGAGACACCTGCACAAATAGATAAAGATCAAACAATTCTTAATATATTAGAAGAAATAAGAGGCAAAGCAGCAGTGATTATTGGTGCTGCAAAAGACACAAAAGATGCACTAGAGAATTCACCGGCATTTCCTATGGTGGCATTTGTGTCACCAGCCCAAGATTATAATGATTTTACAACAGGCAAGCTCATTACAGAGAATGAAATTGATTTTGTTTCTAGATTAATGTTTATGCAAGTTGTACATAAAACTTATGCAGGTACGGGAACCATTTGTACAGGCGCAGCTGCCAAAATTAAAGGAACGGTAGTTAATCAAGTCATGGAAGAAAAAGGAAAGGGCCAAGAGTTGACATTAAATATTGGTCATCCTGCAGGCACAATAGAGATCGACGTGGCAGCTAAAGAAGTTAACGGTGAGTGGGAGTTAGAAAAAGCGGCCATTAATCGTACAGCTAGACGTATAATGGAAGGTTTTTGCTATACAGTTTAAGGAGCGACAAAGTGGAAAAATTTGATTACTTAGTCATGGATATTGGTAGTACTTATACAAAACAAAGAGTCTTTAAAAACGGGGAGCTAGTGGCCACTGCCCAGGCTCCTACCTCCCTAGAAAATGTTTTAATAGGCATTGAAAAAGGCCAGCAAGACCTAAAGGGACAACTGGCTGTAGAGACGATTCAAGCAAATCATGTCCTAGCATCTAGCAGTGCCGCTGGTGGATTACGTATGGTGGCTATGGGCTATATGATGCGAGTTACCGCTAAGGCAGCTAAAGAAGTGGCCATGAACTCAGGGTCAAAAATCCTTGAAATATTATCTAATGAAGATGCGGATGATTATAAAGTGCAAGTTTTAAAAGAGATTCGACCGGATATTATTTTGCTAGCAGGAGGCACAGACGGCGGAGACGAAGAATCTGCAATCAATAATGCACAGATAATTGTTCAGAGTGAAGTCAAGGCAACCGTCATCGTAGCATGTAACCTGAATGCACAAAGGCAAGTGGCCAGTGTATTAAGAGAAGGTAAAATAGCTTATGTAAGAGTGCCAAATATTATGCCAACCATTCATGAATTAAGAGTCAAAGAATCTAGAGAGGCTATCCACAGAGAATTTATCAAGCAAATCACAAAAGCAAAAGGATTAGTGGCAATACAACAAGTGATCACTAACGATCGAATCATTCCAACGCCGGGAGCTGTTTTGATGGCTGCAGAATTATTGGCTAAAGGGACTTATCAAAAGGAAGGCTATGGCAGTTTAATTGTCATCGATTTAGGTGGAGCGACGACAGACATTCACTCAGTGATTCCAGAGTTTGATGAGTTAGACTCAGAGGAAAGAGGTTTGGTCGTCACCAATGAAAAGCAAGTTTCTTATCGGACTGTAGAAGGTAATTTAGGAATGCGAATCAGTGCTATGGGCGTGATTGATGCTGTTGATCCAAGAATAATTTTAGAAAAAAAAGGGATGAATACTAAAGAAAACGAACAAGCTTTTCGAGATTATTGTGAAAAACTTGAGATGGAACCTGAGTATCTCCCTCAAAATGACTTGGAAGAAGAATGGGATGAGTTGATTGCTATTACTGCCATTGAAGTGGCTCTGAAAAGACATGCAGGAAGAATCGCAACGGATGAAGATGCCTTTAAAGGATATGTTCCGGGTATGCCCATGGGAAGGGATTTAAGGACTGTTAAAACGATTATCTGCGTGGGAGGCATTTTTGCTCATAGTCATCCGGATAAGAGTCAACGAATCGTTGATGAAGCACTAAAAAATAAAGGCGGTTTTTTGTTGCCTTACACCTACAAGGTCATAATTGACAAAGATTATATGTTGTTTGCTGGAGGCAGTGTTCAAGAACAAAACAAAGAAGATGCTTTTGAAATAATGAGTAAAACGATATAAAAAATGATGAGAAAATGAGGAGAGAATCATGAGTTTGAGAAAAGAATTAAAACGTCTACTATTAGATAAAGAAATACTGGTAGCACCAGGTGCCCATGATGTATTAACAGCTAAGGTGATTGAAAGAGCAGGATTTAAAGCGGTCTATATGACAGGTTATGGTCAAGCAGCAAGTTCTTTAGGAAAACCCGATGTGGGACTGTTAACATTAACAGAAATGGTTGATCGGGCAGCTAAATTTGTAAGCGCGGTGAAAGTCCCTGTTATTGCAGATGCAGATACAGGTTTCGGTAATGCTTTAGGTGTAATGAGGACCGTTGAATTATATGAAAAAGCAGGTGTTGCAGCCATTCAACTTGAAGATCAGGTTGCTCCAAAAAGATGTGGCCATATGTTAGGTCGAGAAGTCGTGCCCATGGAAGAAATGATTGGCAAAATTCAAGCAGCTCGAGAAGCTAGAGTGGATGAAGACTTTTTGATTATCGCAAGAACAGACGCAAGAACAGATTATGGATTTGATGAAGCCATGAAAAGATGTGAAGCCTATGTAGAAGCAGGAGCGGACATTATTTTCTTAGAATCTCTTGAAAGTGTTGAAGAAATGAAAAAACTCAACGAGACCCTGAAAGTGCCAACACTAGCTAATATGGTAGAAGGTGGAAGAACACCATTATGTTCAAACCAAGAGCTTGAAGCATTAGGATACAATTTAGTTATCTGGCCTACGGCATCCACTTATGTAACGGCATTTATGATGACAGGACTCATGGCTGAGTTGAAAAACACAGGAACAACTGAAGGTTGGATGGATCGTATGATTAACTTTCAAGACTTCAATACCTTAATTGGTTTAGATGAGTACAATGCACTGGGCAAGAAATTTATAAAACTATAAATTTCTAAATAAAATAGGAGGCGTGAAATGTCAGTTATAGGAATTAAAAATATTGGAGTTTTAGTTTCAGGGGACTTAAAGCAACCCATATTAAAAGATACAGTGATTATTGTTAAAGATGGCATCATTGAAGCAATGGGAGATGAAGCATTGCTAAATCAATACGAGTTGAATCAGATTATTGATGCAAATGGCACCACGGTAACACCAGGATTTGTTGATTCCCATGTACATCCAGTATTAGGAGATTTTACTCCACGACAATTAATGTTAAATTTTATGGAAAGCTCTGTTCATGGAGGGATCACAACTTTCATATCTGCAGGAGAACCACACACACCAGGTAGACCCAAAGATCCTGCAGGAACCAAAGCTTTAGCTATTCTTGGGAAAAAAAGCTCTCAAAATATTAGACCTGGCGGTGCAAAACTGCATGGAGGGTCCTTGATTTTAGAAAAAGGACTGACAGAAAAAGATTTTAAAGAACTGGCTGAAGCAGGAGTCGATATTGTTGGAGAAGTAGGACTTGGAAGTGTTAAAGATCCTAAAGAGGCAGCTGAAATGGTCAGCTGGGCCAAGAAGCTAGGGATGAAAGTGATGATGCATACAGGAGGCACTAGTATTCCTGGGAGCAGTAGTATTACAGCAGAAGATGTGATTCAGACAGATCCAGACGTAGTTTCTCATATTAACGGAGGTCCAACTGCCATTCCATTAGAAGAAGTAGATAAATTAGTTGATTTGACAGAGTTAAATCTAGAGTTAGTACAATGTGGTAATTATAAAGTGATGCAATACGCAGCAGAAAAAATGGCTAGAGAGGGGAAACTACATCGGTTGATGATGGGGACAGATGCACCATCAGGAACAGGTGTGATTCCATTAAGTCAATTAAGAACCATTTCTTATTTAGCATCCTGTTGTGAAGGGATTACCGCTGAAGAAGCTATTTGTATTGCAACAGGAAATAATGCCAGGGTATTTGGTTTAAATAGAGGTATTATTAAAGTAGGAAGAGAAGCCGATCTTTTAATCATGGATACACCTCTAGGTTCAGTGGGTACGGATGCCCTAACCGCTTTAGAAGCAGGAGATTTGCCAGGAATATCAGCAGTGTTGGTAGATGGTCAAGTGGTAGTAAAAACTAGTAGAAATACACCACCAGCCACAAGAAAACCAATATTTTCTTGAAAGGAAAGGTTGAACGATGATTTTAGTTAATAAAGATAAATGTAAAGCTTGCAAAATTTGCGAAAAAAATTGCCCTGTTGATGCAATCCATGTGATTGATAAATTAGCAAAGACAAATTTAAATTGTGTAAGTTGTGGCATTTGCGTAAGAGTCTGTCCTTTTGATGCCATTGTTAAAGTTTCAGATGCTTCTGATGGACCATTGTGTACTCATTGTCCAGTTCGTTGTGCCATTCCAGAAGGTAAGACAGGGGCATGTAAAAGATATACTAATAAAGAGGGTCAAATTTTAAGAAATCGGAATTTAGTCGTCGATGCCATTACAAAAGAACCTGAAACGAGAAAATTACCTTATCAACCCCTTATTACAGCAGTAGGAAGTGGTACAAATTACCCTTGTTGTCGTCCTGCTCCCTATATCGTCCAAGAGCAAATTAATCATGTTGATGTGGTGACCGTAGTGACGGAAGCTCCTTTAAGTTACAGTGGTGTTAAAGTGAAAATAGATACCAACATTCATATTGGAGAAGAAGGCGCAAAAGTTAAAAGAGATGGAAAAATAGTTGGGATGATTACCACCGAAGAATATGGTTCAAAGATGTTGACTTTAGGCGGTGCTAACCTACTCAGTCATGGTAACGATGGTTTTGTTGTGGCTAGAACCATTGTAGATCTTGCAAATGGCAGACGTGTCGTTTTGAAAGTGGATAAAGGAAGTACCTTAGAACTACAACAGGGACATCCGCCTATTATCGATGGACATGAAGAAAAATTAATGCGTGTGGGTTGTGGAAGTGCAACCATCGGAATGTTTGCTGAGAAGTTATCGAAAGTCGTAGATGAGGCAATTATACTGGATTACCACGTAATCGGCTTATTGTCAGAACATTTGGCAGGAAAAGAAGTAGGCATGACTTATAGCGGTGTCATTCCCTATGGAACTAAGTCAACGGTGGGCCGATATTTTGGCGCACAAGGTCATGGCTGGGGTGGCACAGAAATTATTAATCCAGAAGAGGCAATCGTATCAGTAGACATGACTATTGCTAAAGAAGGAATGAAGGTTCTGGTCACTGAAACCACAGGTCAAAAGGCAGCCCTTTTTCAAGTCCAAAGTAATGGCACTGTAAAAGAGATTGATTTAACAGATGATGTGATTGAGGCAGTCAATATCATTAAAAACACATGTGAAGTTTCCATGACATCCGTTATATATACAGGTGGTACTGGCGGAAGCGCAAGAGCAGGTGTGGTCACTTTTCCTAAAAAATTGACAGATGCAGTCCATGAAGAACAAGTCTATATGACCGTTGGTGGTGCACCGGTGTTTATTCTTCCTGGTGGGGGCATAAACTTCATGGTGGATGTGGCTAAAATGGTTCCAGAATCAACAACTTGGGTACCGACTCCTGCTACTGTAGCACCCATAGAGTATACGATGACAAGAAAGGTCTATGAGTCACTAGGAGGCCATGTGGCATCCATAAGAACGAAAGAAGAATTGTTAAAAGAGTTGGCGGAATAATCATGATTCAAGTTTTAGAAGATAGGCGAGTTTATTTAGACTATGGTCCTATACAGATGGTTATAGATGTTTATGTAAAAGACCTTAGAAGTTATAAAATAGGACAAGAAGTAGCGGTGCAGGTGATAGAACAGATTAACTTGATGAAACCATGGATACATGTAGCCAAAAGTGTGCAACCGTCACTAGAAAAATGGCTGAGTTATCCTTTAGTCCTTCAAAAAATGATATTGGCCCTTCAACAAGTCAGTGATGGTTCATATACCCCCTTAGTGGCAGTTGCAGGATCATTTTCCGAATTTGCTATGGAAAAAGCCATGGAACTAGGAGGGACTAGGGTGATTGTCAACAATGGGGGAGATATCGCTTTTAGAGATATAGAGGACAAGCCTTTTGTTGTGGCCATACCCTTAACAGGTCATTTATCAGGGAGTCATTTAAGCGTTACAATGAACAAAGAAATGGGAATTGAAGGGATTTGTACAAGTGGATTGGGTGGTCGAAGTTTTACTAAAGGGATTGCTGACCAAGGGGTTGCTATGAGTGGGAAAGCTTCAATTGCAGACATCTGTGCAACCATGATCGCTAACGAAACAATTGTGGAAGATGATCATATTCTAAGAGGCTTATCTGAAGAAATAGATTCAGAAACGGATATTCCTGGAGCTCGAGTAACGATTAAGTGTGGTCCTCTAGAGAAAAAGCAAATATGGAAAGCATTATTAAGAGGATATACAACAGCAGAAAAATTGTATGAAAAAAGAATCATTAAAGGTGGTATCATGGTGGTACAGGGTGAAATTATGATGATACCAGAAAATATTGCAAAAATGAATGTAAATGGAGGATAAAGATGAGAGTTGAAGATCTTAAAATTAGAAAAATTATTGTGAATGTGGAAGAAATTAATGCAGATGGTCAAAAAGTAGTAGACGGAGATAAACAACACAAAAGAGTAGCTGTGTGTGCAGTCATTGACAATCCTTTTTCTGGAAAATATGTAGAGGATCTAGGTTTTTTAGCAGATTGGGGAGCCTATATTGCACCTATATTGGTTGAAAAAGGTCTTAAAGCAGCAGACATGAAGCCTGAGGAAGTAGAATCTTATGGAAAAGGTGCCATTGTTGGTGAAAATGGAGAATTAGAACATGCAGCAGCTATTTTG
>SKID01000016.1 GCA_007116605.1 Tissierellia bacterium | reverse complement strand
TTCATCCAGATGCCGAAATTGGTCCAAATTGTTTGATTTTTCAGCAGGTGACGATTGGTAGTAATGGTAGAGGTGTTCCTAAAATTGGGGGGCATGTGGATATTGGGGCGGGTGCTAAGGTATTGGGTAATATTATCATTAGTGATCATTCTAGAGTTGCTGCGAACGCAGTAGTTTTAAGAAATGTTAGTGAGTATGAAACAGCAAAAGGAATTCCAGCTAAATGATTACCTACTTTAAGCATAATAAGCTTAAATTTGCGGCTACAGTTGTCGCACTTGAGGTTATTTTAGGACAAATACTTAGATTAGGAAGTAATCTAATACTAACAAGGTTGCTAGCGCCAGAAATGTTTGGAATCATGCTAATAGCCTTTGTTTTTTTAGCTGGTATAACAATGCTGTCAAGTCTTGGCTTGAAAGAAAAATTTATTCAAAGTGAAAACTCTTATAATCAAGCCTTTATAGACACATGTTGGAGCATACAAGTTGTAAGAGGTGTGCTGATTACCGTATTTTCAATTATATTTGCCTTTGTTATCTATTGGCTAAATAGTATTGGAGTCATTAAGGAAAATACAACATACGCCTCACCGGAAATTCCGTTTATATTAAGTGCGATTGCACTAACATCTCTATTTAATGGCTTTAATTCCATTGGGGTTTATGACCATAGTCGAAACCTACGCTTAGTTGTATTGGCAAAGGTTAATCTAATATCTCAGGTTATTTCAACTGGTGCAATGGTTATAATTGCATTTTATTATAGAGAGATTTGGGTGTTGTTGGTTTCACCATTATTGAATGCCATTATTAAGTTAATTCTAAGCTATTATTACTCTCCAAGTATAAAAGCTCGGTTTAGATTCGAAAAAAATAGTTTAAAAGAAATAGTAAGCTTTTCTAAATGGATATTTATAGGGTCGAGTTTAAGTTATTTATCTTTAAACGCAGATAGAATCTTGTTAGGGGGGCTATTGACACCTGAAGAATTAGGTGTTTTTTCAATAGCATTTATGTTGGCTATGGCAGGCAATGATTTATTTTTAAGAATTGTTAAAAGTGTTGCTTATCCAAAATTGAGTAAAGTTGCAAGAGAGAATCCAGAGCAATTAAAAGATGTAATGTACTCGCTTAGATTAAAAATTGATTTATTAACTTGGTCTGCTTCTGGGTTTCTTTTTGGATTTGGTAGTGTGATTATTAGTTTATTGTATGATGAAAGATATTCAGATGCGGGGTGGATGCTAGAAATTATGTCTTTGTTATTAGTTTTTGTAGGTTTAAACGTAAGTCAGCAGGCATTACTTGCGCTAAGTAAAACTTTTTCATTCGCTTTGATTCATGTTTTAGGTACAGTTTATGTGCTAATTGTAATACCTTTCTCATTTTACTTATATGGTGTTGAAGGTGTAATATTTTTTATAGCAATTAAATCATTAGCAACAATGCCTGTTTTATACTATCTTCAGTATCGCTATGGTTTACTTAACTTAGTAAAAGAAGTTCAGATGTTGCCTGTGTTCTTTATATTTTATTTTGTTGGGCTGTTAGGTAAAAACTATTTAACAGATGTGTGGCTTTGATTATGGCTAATAGTTTCGCATATATTGCACTGGTTTCTTGGCCAGTGTTTATGCTGTTTTTATTCAAAAGATTTAGTGTTGAAAAAGCTATTTTGATTTCCATTATTGGAAGCTATCTGTTTTTGCCTGCTTCATTTGAAATTAATTTCCCTGGTTTTCCTGCCTTAAATAAGACTACTGTTACAACATTATCAATACTAGTCATTCTTTTTTTTAGAAAAGGTGGTTTGGGATTTAGATCACTTGATAAAAAATCGATGTTTCTTTTGTTTCTCTTCATGTTATCACCATTCATTACAGCACTGCTGAATACATCTCGATATCTTCATTTACCAGGTGTCACACTGTATGATGGCCTGTCACAATCTATTAATTCTTTTTTGGTTTTTCTTCCATTTTTGGTTGGTGCAAAATACTTTAATACATTTGAAAGCCAAAAGTTACTATTTAGGTTTTTGATAATTGCCTGCTTGATATATCTTCCACTAATGCTTTTTGAAGTTCGAATGAGTCCACAGTTGCACAGAATGGTCTATGGTTTTTTTCCACATTCTTTCTTGCAGCAGGTTCGTTTTGACGGTTTTAGACCGGTTGTGTTTTTAGGTCATGGGTTGTTGGTTTCAATGTTCGTGGCTGTATGTTTAATGGCGCTGTCAACTTCAATTAAAGCAAAAGTTAAACTGATAAATTTTGATTATAAAATAATATTTTTGGCAATATTCGTAGTACTTATTTTGTCAAAGACATATGGCGCATTAATTTTATACATCTTTGGTGCTGTAGTGTTGTTTTTGCTTAAACCGCGTCTAATTGCAACTGTGTCCTTGTGTGTAGTCGTATTATATTTGGCTTATCCATTTTTAAGTGCAAATAAAGTTTTTCCACATGAAGCTATCGTCAGTTCAGTAAATATTTTGAGTCCCGATCGTGCTCAATCATTAGAATTTAGATTTTTCCATGAAACAAAATTATTGGCGCATGCAAATGAAAAGCCAATTTTTGGCTGGAGTAGTTGGGGACGAAATCGTGTCTATGATCCAGAAACATTTCAAGACCTGTCAGTCACAGACGGTAGGTGGATTATCACTTTGGGTACTAGTGGGTGGTTTGGCTTTTTAAGCGAATTTTACTTTATATTTATTAGCATGTGGTATGCTATAAAAATTTCAAAGAAAAGTAACTCCTTTCCGCGTGAGAAAATGGTATTTTTGTCTGGACATTTGCTAATTGTAACTATGATATTAATAGATCAAATACCTAATGCATCTCTTAGTTATTTTTATTGGTTCTTGATAGGTAGTTTGTATGGTGTTTCAAATAATTTTCATCAATCCAAGTAAGTTATTTGTTCTTAAAATAAGGAGTTGGTGCATCTTGATGTATCATCAACACCTACACAATTTGTCAAATGTAGGGTTTTTAGATTAATGGTTTGAACTGCCTTATTTTTCATGAAGTTTAATCTAGTCTTAAATTTTATCTATAAGTTGTTTTTATGTTTAATGACCTTGTCAATCATTTTTAAAACTTCTTCTGTTCTAATTATGTATCCGTTTCCTTTTTTTTCACCTATAACTATTCCATATGTTATATCTAGAAGTCTTGTCCAGTCTAAGTGTGCATTATAAAATCTTTCAGGCGGTTGTAATATAATAAGTCCTCCTTTTTTGTTTATACTATATACGGCATGACTTGCTTGGCTACCCTCTATGGTAATAATTATGTCAGCATCCAGAATCTCTGGAACTATAGATGATGATTCTTTTTCAGGGTACACAATTGTAACGCCATTTTTCTCTAATTCTATTTCTAAAGTATTTTTGTTTATTGGGTCTCGACTGTCTCCAAGCTTTCCTCTGCTTATATATATAACCTTACCTGAGTTTAAGATTGATGCTTTTTTTCTAATTCTATCTCTCAATGATTCAATGCGTTCTTTTTTATTTAAACTAAAGCCTATATCAGTGCTAATTTGTAGTTCATCTGCAAAGAAAAACTCTTTTTCTATCCAATTTTGTTCAAAATTCAATTCATAAAATCTAGCGTCAGGCCAGTGTGTTCGTTTTATGGAGAATATGTTTTTTTCATTTCTAAAATTCTCATAGTTTGCACAGTCGTCTCTAAGCCAGTGGCCAAAATAAAATAATCCTTGAGGGCTATTTAATATATATGCTTTGTCAAAGTGTTCTATTTTATTTAGAAGTGATTTAAAATAATGA
>SKID01000154.1 GCA_007116605.1 Tissierellia bacterium | reverse complement strand
TTTCCATTGTCAGGCATCGCATAAACAACCTTACATGGTTGTTCATTCTTTTAAGAAATAATATTAATTAGCCTTTGCAAGCAATAACTGTTCTTTAAGCTCTGGAATGATATGATTTAAATCTCCTACTAATCCTAAATCTGCCACTTTCATAATAGGCGCTTCATCATCCTTATTGATTGCTATAATATATTCACTCTCTTGCATTCCTGCTAGATGTTGAATTGAACCTGAAATACCACAAGCCACATAGATGATCGGTCTTACTGTTTTTCCTGTCTGTCCTACTTGGTTTGCTGGTGGTACCCAACCCGCTTCGACTGCTGCTCTCGAACCTGCAACCGTTCCTCCTAAAGCATCGGCTAGTTCTTGTAGTATTTTAAAGTTTTCTTTACTACCAACACCTCTTCCGCCAGACACAATAAATTCTACTTCTGTAATATCTACTGTTTGCTTTAATTCTTTAACTGCTTCTACAAATCTGACTTTATCCTTTAACTGAGAAAAATCCATGGATACTTTTTCAACCTTTGATAAGTCTATCGATTCATGATTTTTAGCTGCTTTAGTAAATACTCCAGGTCTTACCGTGGCCATTTGAGGACGATGTTCTGTACACACAATTGTTGCCATGAGATTCCCACCGAAAGCTGGACGGGTCATTAAAAGATTTGATGTTTCCTCTTGAATATGCAAATCAGTACAATCTGCTGTTAAACCTGTTGCTAGTCTTGCAGATACTCGAGGTCCTAAATCACGACCTAAAAAAGTCGCTCCCATTAGAATAATGTTTGGCTTTCTCTCTAGGGTCAATTGACATAAAGCTTGAGTATAAGCTTCTGTAGAATAATGACTTAATGCCTTATCTTCAACATAAATCACTTGATCCGCTCCATAGGCTAATAATTCTTCACCTAGTTTCTCCACTTGATCCCCAAATAAAACAGCTGTTAGAGGGCATCCTAATTCTTGTGCTAATCCTTTTCCTTTACCTAGTAATTCTAAAGCTACCTTCTGCAAAACACCTTGTCGTTGCTCTGCATAAACCCATACACCATTGTATTCTGATAAATTCATTTGCATCCTCCCTCTTTAAATAAAATGTTTCTCTTGTAATCTTGAAACTGCATGTATTGCTGCTTCTTTAGGTGTGGCTTTGATTATTTCACCTTTACCCTTTGCTTCTTTAGTCCATGACTTAAATACTTTTGTCGGCGATCCTTTTAACCCTAATAGTTCTTTATCTACACCAATATGATCTGCATTCCATATTTCTACTTCTTTTGAATAACAAGTGAAAATATCTGCCATATTCATATATCTTGGTTCATTTAATGTGTCTATGGCCGTTAAAATACAAGGTAATTCCACTTCCACCACTTCATAACCATCCTCTAAAGCTTTTCTAATTTCTAAAAAGCCTTCTTTAACTTGAATACCTTCTACATAAGTTACTTGTGGTAATCCCAAATGCTCTGCGATTCCAGGGCCAACTTGAGCTGTATCTCCATCTATCGCTTGTCTGCCTGTAAAAATAACATCAGCTTCTATTTGACGAATGGCACCTGCTAAAGCATTAGATGTGGCTAAAGTATCTGCTCCTGCAAAAGCTCTATCTGTAATTAAGATGGCTCTATCTGCTCCCATAGCTAGTGCTTCTCTTAATGCTGCCTCTGCTTGAGGTGGTCCCATAGTAATCACTGTTACATGAGCTCCATTAGATTCTTTTAATCTTAATGATTCCTCTAATGCATGCTTATCATCTGGATTGATGATGGATGGTACGCCATCTCTAATCAACGTACCTTTAACTGGATCAATTTTAACCTCGTTTGTATTTGGAACTTGCTTTACACATACTACTATTTTCATTGTATACTCCTCCCTAGATAATGATCAGACTACCTGAACATCGCTCCTGAAATAATCATTCTCTGAACTTCATTAGTACCTTCATAGATTTGAGTAATTTTTGAGTCTCTCATCATACGCTCAACAGGGTAATCTTTAATAAATCCGTATCCTCCTAGCATCTGGACACAATGAGTTGTCACATACATTGCACAGTCCGAAGCCACCATCTTAGCTATCGCAGCAGATTCCGCATATGGCTTACCAAGCTGTTTATCCATAGCTGCTTTATAGACCAAATATCTTGCTTGCTCAACTCTTGCTTTTAAATCAGCCATTCTAAATGCTAAGTATTGAAATTTATAAATGGGTTTACCGAACTGTTTACGTTCCTTCATATATTTAACAGTTTCGTCAATAGCACCTTCAGCAATTCCTAGAGCTTGAGCAGCAACACCAATACGCCCTCCATCTAAAGTCGCCATGGCAATACCAAATCCTCTGCCTTCTTTCCCCATCATATTTTCAGCTGGTACTCGACAGTCTTTCAAGATAATTTCTCCGACTTGAGAAGCCCTGATACCCATCTTATCTTCTATCTTTCCTATAGAAACCCCTTCATATTCTTTTTCAACGATGAAGGCTGTAATCCCTTTAGTCCCTAAATTTCTATCAATGGTAGCAAATATTACAAATATGTCTGCTATTGGGCTATTTGTAATAAAACATTTTTGTCCATTTAATACATAATGATCTCCATCTTTTACTGCTACTGTCTGAACACCTGAGGCATCTGTACCCGCATTAGGCTCTGTTAAACCAAAAGACCCAATTTTCCTTTGACTACATAGGGCTGACAAATATTTTTGTTTTTGAGCCTCAGTACCATAAGTATTAATTGCTCCCATACACAAAGAGGTTTGAACTGAATAGGAAATACCTACAGAAGCATCTACTTTAGAAATTTCTTCCACTGCCAAAATATAAGATAAATAATCTCCACCTGCGCCACCATACTGAGTTGAAAAAGGCAAACCAATTAATCCCATATCGCTCATTTGCATATACTGATCCATAGGGAAAGTACCCTTTAAATCACATTCTGCAGCGATGGGTTTTAATTCGGTTTCAGCAAACTCTCTTGCCGTTTGAATAACTAATTCTTGCTCTTTTGTAAATTCAAAATTCATTTTTTCCTCCGCATCTTTTTTTGAACCTGAATGACAATGACTCTCTCAATTATAGGATTAATAATTATCATTACAGCTTCTAATTATTGTATTGTGCTTATTAACATGTACATGCTAAAAATATACCGTCCTTGTGTTACTATCTTAACGAACTTTACACCCTTTTACAAGAACGCACTTATAAGTAACATGGTTTACAATTGGTGCCCATAGTTCAATAGTAGAATGCTTATTGGGATTATTAACCGATATCCGAAGTTAATGCTGAAAATCCTGGAATTCACCTTGACAGTATGAGTATATTCAATTATACTCATATTCCGAGGAGGGATTAACGTGGAAAACATTTTTAAAGCTTTGAGTGATGATAATCGGTTAAGAATTTTTCAGCTATTAATTCATTATAATTTGTGTGTATGTGAAATCGAAACCATCCTAGACTTATCTCAGTCTAATGTTTCTCGTCACCTTGGAAAACTTAAAAGTATGAATCTCATTCAAGGAGACAAAGAAGCACAATGGATTCACTATCAAATTAGTGATTCCTTTAAAGAAAATCACACCTATTTATTAAAGTATCTTTTAGATAAGTTTAATCAACAGCCTACTTTTATAAATGATTTTAGAAAAGCAAAAGCTTACGTGGAGAGTCCGTATACTTGCCAAACCATTGCATCTGATAAAGAACTGGTTATATCCCATATGATGCAAAATCTATCCAATAGTAACCTTTAGGAGGCAATTGAATGAGTGACAAAAAAATCAAAATTCAAGGCATTAGTT
>SKID01000002.1 GCA_007116605.1 Tissierellia bacterium | reverse complement strand
GATAACCATTTCGTCTAAAATGAGTGGCACGTATGAGCGGATGGCTAGTGCAGCAAAAAAATTAGAACGTCCTGGTAAGCGCATAGAAATTATCGATTCATACTTAAACTCTGGAGCAGAAGGACTTTTAGCAAAAAATACCATGGATATGATTAAAGCAGGAGAAAGTTTTGACACAATTATAGAAAAAATCTACAAAATGCGTCAACAAATGAAGATTTTTGTTAAAATACCAGACTTAAATTATGCAGCAAGAAGTGGAAGAGTGCCTAAAATGGCTGGCAAAGTAGCGGCCACACTAGGGATTAAACCTATTATTTCTATTGACACTGAAGGTAATGGATCTGTATTGAAAGAGTTTAATCTACAAAAAGTTTTGCAACGCTCTTTTGAAGAAAAGGGAATGGCAGAATACGTAGTTGTACATACAGGCAATCCTACTCAAGCCCAAGAGTTGGCAGAGTTTGCTGAAAAATTAGTAGGAAAACCACCAATATACATAGAGGGTGTTTCTTCTATCATTTCTGCTTATATTGGTAAAGGTGCTTATGGCATCGCTTTTAAGGAGGAAAGAGAATGAATCCTTATCTCTTAGCAGCAGGCGTTGTCTTTGTTTATTTCACGACTTTTTTTATCGTTGCTCAAGTTAAGCATGATAATTCCATAGTAGATATAGGTTGGGGATTGGGATTTGTTATTTTATCATGGGTGCTTTGGCTCAATAATTCCTCTGGATTACGTTGGATTATTCCCATACTTGTTTCTATTTGGGGCTTAAGATTATCCTACCATATTTTTAAGAGAAATCATGGTAAGCCTGAGGACTTCAGATATGTGGATATGCGAAAAAAATGGGGAGAGCGACAAAAAATCAATGCTTTTTTCAAAGTTTTTATGTTGCAAGGTGTGCTTCAATATATCGTTGCGATGACCATCATCAGTTATGGTTCTGAAATTCGTCATATTTTGCTGGTTTATTTAGGCGTTGGGATTTTCGTCCTTGGCTTTATATTTGAATCTGTGGGAGACAAACAACTAAAAGTCTTCAAAAACAATCCTCAAAACAAAGGAAAACTTATTGAAACAGGGCTATGGAAATATACAAGACATCCAAATTATTTTGGAGAAGCCACATTGTGGTGGGGCATATTTCTTGTAGGGATAGGATTGTCTGCCCCTTGGTTTTCCTTTATTGGTGCCGCTACCATCACTTATCTCGTAAGATATATATCGGGTGTGCCTTTGCTAGAAAATAAGTATGCCAATAGACCTGATTTTATTGCCTATAAAGAAAAAACACCGGTGTTTATTCCATTCATTGGAAAGAGAGGTTAATATGGAAAATAAGACTTATCGTTTTTTTAAGTACTTTTTTATTGTATCTACCCTTGTGTTTTTTATCTTAATATTGTATGGTGTTATTGCCAGAGATATTTGGGCAGAAGGCAGTGTGATTCTTTCTGTATATTGGGGAGTATTTACTTTTATCGACATTTATTTTATATTTTTTGTTTTTTATTTTTGGATTGTATACCGAGAAAAATCCATTCTATGGTCTGTAGTATGGTTTCCTCTCATTATGGGTGGAGGTGCATTGACGATTGCTTTATACTGTTTTATAGCACTCGCAACTTCAAAAGGAGATATGCGAAAAGTATTGCTTGGTAGGCGATTGTAAATCAATCAGCATTGAAAGGAGGTGACTACATGGATGATAAAACAAAAGTATTAAAGGCGATGCAAGAGGCCAATAAACCACTTAAAGCAGGAGAAATTGCAGAGTTAGCATCAGTAGATAAAAAAATAGTTGATAAAGTCATGAAAGACTTAAAAAAAGAGGATCTCATTACGTCTCCAAAAAGATGTTATTGGGAACCTAAATAAGTTGATAGTGACTTTTCATAGATAAAATCAAAAAAATTACTGGAGGTATTTATGGCAAGTGTGAAAGGAACCAAAACAGAACTTAATTTACTGAAAGCTTTTGCTGGGGAATCTCAAGCACGAATGAGATATACTTTTTTCGCTGAGAAAGCAAAAGAAGAAGGTTACGAACAAATAGCTGAACTTTTTTTGGAGACTGCTTATAATGAAAAGGTTCATGCTGAAAGATTTTTCTCTTTTTTAGATAGAGGCGAAAATCTGGAAATCACAGCAGCTTATCCAGCGGGTGTTGTAGGCAATACAGCAGAAAACTTAAAGGCAGCAGCCATGGGTGAGAATGAAGAGTGGACAGAATTATATCCAGAATTTGCTAGAGTTGCTGAGGAAGAAGGCTTTAAAGATGTTGCTAATGCATTTAAATTTATTGCAAAAGTAGAAGTAGAGCATGAAAAAAGATATTTAAAATTATTAGAAAATGTAGAAAAAGAATTGGTCTTTAAAAAGAGCGAGCCAGTAAGATGGAAATGCAGAGAATGTGGGTATGTTCATGAAGGGGAAAGCGCTCTTAGAAAATGTCCTGTGTGTTTAGTATCAGAAGCATTCTTCGAAATTAAAGAAACAAATTATTAAATGAATCAAGCGCCTAAAAGAGTAAGACCTTTTAGGTGCTTATTTTAAAAGGATGGTTTAGAAATGGAACTATTAGTCATTGTATTAAATAAAACAGAATTTTTAAGCGAAATACTCCAAGGATTTGTAGAAAAAGGGATTAAGGGTGCTACGATCATAGATAGTGCTGGGATGGGTCATTTAATTGCTAATCATTTCCCTTTTTTTGCTAGCTATGCTGATTTAAGTGGAAGTAACGAAAACCACAGTAAGACTATTTTTACAGTGGTCAATAGTTGTGACGAAAAAGACAATGCGGTAAATGTGGTAGAAGAAGTACTAGGTGATATCACTAAGCCAGACTCAGCTTTTTTATTTAGTGTCCCTGTAAATTTTGTTAAAGGGATTACCATCAACCCGTGTGGAGTTTGATATGAATTATCCTTTGTACATCGGTATTATTCTTATCATCGGGATGATTGGTGGTAAATTAGCAGCAAAGTTTAAATTACCATCTGTGACAGGCTTTATTATTGCAGGTCTATTTTTGGGACCTTCCTTTTTCAATGTGTTAAGTGATGAGTTTATAGCCTCAACTTCAATTGTTAATGAACTAGCCATGGCGCTGCTATCTATTTCATTAGGTGCAGAACTACATTGGCCAACTTTAAAAAAATATGGGAAAGATTTACCTATCGTGGCTTTTGGCGATGTTTTTATGACTCTATTATTGGTGGCTGTTCCCCTATGGCTACTAGGATTAAGTCCATCGATAGCTTTGGTTATTGGTATATTAGGAGTCACGGTATCTCCATCTGCTGTTATGTCAGTGGTTAAAGAATATGGTGCAAAAGGTATTATGACACAAAATATGCTAGCCCTTTTAGCTATAGATAATTTAATGGGTATCGTTTTGTTTGGTGTGGCAACAGCTGTCATAGAAGGTATTGCTGTTGCGTCATCAGTGAGTGGCATGGTGGTTCTGTCCGTCTTTATTGAATTAGCAGGTGCGATTGTTTTAGGCATTATTTCTGGATATATTATTGTTGTTATACTGAAGAAGAAAACCAATAACACACATTTTTTAGTGGTCTTGTTGGGGATTGTCATGTTAAATACAGGAATCGCTAATGCTTTTTATTTATCAGGGTTGCTCGTTAATATGACAGCAGGTGTTGTCATCACTAATCTAAGAAATAGAAGCATGACCTTATCCGCCACGATTGATCGCGTACAACTGCCAATCACAGTGATGTTTTTAACACTGGCTGGCGCTAAGCTTAATTTAGGTGTTGCCATTACAATCGGTATTTTTGGTGTCGCTTATATTGTAGGTAGAACAATAGG
>SKID01000079.1 GCA_007116605.1 Tissierellia bacterium | reverse complement strand
TGGAGAAGCCATTACCTTGAAGCAAATGCCTTATTATATGAAAAGTCAATGGCGAATGGATAGTTTTCAAGAAGGCTTGGATTATTGGGCTGAAAGTCAATATCAAAAGATTAAAGATGACCAGCAAAATTTGGAACATGCTGTTGATGAGCTAGAAAAATCCATTATTATTAAATCTTTGAAACGCAACATGAATAATATTACTCAGGCCGCACAAGAATTAGGGATTAAGAGACAAGGGCTTCAATATAAGATAAAAAAACACCAAATACAAATTTAAAGCAAGATATTTTGCTAAAAAAGCAAAATATCTTGCTTTTTTAGGGCTTACTGAAAACGTTTTTACAATGGTCTTGTTTAAGTATATGAGGGAGCTTGTTTTTGGATGGGTCATCAAAAAAAGAAAAGTTGGCACATTTTATGCATGACATGTATGCAACATATAAATTTGGAGGAATACATGGATAAAGTAAAAGTAAGCATATGGGGATTTGGAGCCATGGGAAGTGGGATGGCAAAGATGTTATTAACAAAAGAAGGTGTAGACATTGTAGGCGTTTGTGATATGCACCCCGAGCGAGTGGGCAAGAGCCTATATGAGGTGTTAGGAGTAGCTAAAAATGACAGACCTGAAGTGGTCATTACTAACAATATCGATGAGATGATTTACGAGAAGAGCTGTGATATCTGTTTAATTGCAACCGACTCCTTTACAAAAAAAGCCTATCCGAAAATAAAAAAAGTGTTAGAAAATAAAATCAACGTGATATCCACAGCAGAAGAAATGGCTTATCCTAAAGCCCAAGACCCTGAGTTAGCAGAGTCAATGGATAAGATTGCAAAAGAAAATGGTGTGACTGTTTTAGGAACAGGCATTAACCCAGGATTAATCATGGATTTACTGGTGGTGTGTTTGACAGGTTGTATGACTCATGTAGAATCTATTGAGGCAGAAAGAGTCAATAGTTTATCACCCTTTGGACCAGCAGTGATGGAAGAGCAAGGTGTAGGCATGGCGTTAGATGAATTTAATCGACGTGTAGAAGAAGGGACCATGGCGGGACATGTGGGTTTTGCTGAGTCAGTAGGCATGATTGCAGATGCCATTGGATGGAAATTAGATAAGTTTGAGCAACAAATGAAGGCGATTGTGACGGATGTGGATCGAAAATCCCCTTATGGTTTTGCAAAAGCAAAAGACGTTGCGGGTGTTAACATGACTGGACAAGGTTATGTAGGGGGTCAAGTCAAAATTGACATGAAACATCCCCAACAAATCGAGCCAGAAATGGTAGGTGTCCAAACCGGCGATTATATCCGTCTAAAAGGCACACCTGAAGTGAATATGGCTATTAATCCAGAAGTGGAAGGGGGACTGGGGACCATCGCCATGTGTGTCAATATGATTCCTTTAGTCATTCGTGCAGAAGCTGGTCTAAAGACCATGATTGACTTACCTGTACCAAGAGCCATTATGGGAGATTTTAGAGATTACTTGAAATAATGATTGATAAGGAGGATAAGAATGAAAGCAAAAAAAGGAACTTGGGTACGCATTCACAATATCGTACTTGAGCCAGGACAAAGAGCCCCGCAAGTACCAGAAGACACTAAGAAAGTAGCAATGGAAATGTGGGATAAAGGATTTTTATTAAATGAAGAAGCCAGTATAGGGGATGAAGTCACAGTAGAAACCTATATTGGACGAGAAATGACTGGACGATTAGTGGAAATTGAGCCCTACTATACCCATGATTATGGACGATGTATTCCAGAGATACTCTACATTGGCCGTCAATTAAGAGAACTACTACAGGAGGGGCAATAAGATGGATCGATCAATGAGTTATGAAGCCGTTATGGCGAGAAACAATGAGATTATGAGAAAATCCATAGGCATAGACTTTGAACAATTTGAGTCAGGAAGTATTGCCTTTGACTTTGAACGGATGATGGAAGAGACAGGGTATTGCTTAGAAGAAATGATCGCCATCCAAAGTGAGACTGGTGTGGGCAATACACCCTTACTAGAACTTAAAAACATGACCGCATTAGCAAGAAAATATGCCCCAGCAGGAAAAGGTGCACGAATCTTTCTAAAAGATGAAGCAGCCAATCCTTCAGGAAGTTTTAAAGCAAGAAGAGCAGCAATCAGTTTGTATCATGCCCAAAAGTTAGGCTATAAAGGGGTTATGGCAGCTACATCAGGTAATTATGGTGCAGCCGTAGCCAGTCAAGCTGCCATGAGAGGGCTAAAGTGTTTGATTTTACAAGAGTGCTATGATTCACAAGGAAAAGGACAACCAGAGATAATAGAAAAAGCAAGAAAATGCGAAGCCTACGGTGCAGAAGTGTTGCAAACATCAGTTGGACCAGAACTGTTCTATTTATTTCTCATTCACTTAGAGAAAACAGGATTTTTCAATGCTTCTTTATATACGCCTTTCGGAATAGCAGGAGTAGAAACTCTGGGTTATGAAATTGCAGACCAAATGGTTCAAAGAACAGGACGTTTACCGGATGCTGTGGTGACCACCAATGCAGGTGGGGGAAACCTAACAGGAACAGCAAGAGGCTTTATTAAATATGGCAAAGGTGGCGATAAGGTCCCCATGATTGGAGCCAGTGTGAATTTGAAGGGACTGCATATGGCTAGTGATACCCAGTTTAATCGCAAATCTTTTACCACTGGACACAGCGGTTTTGGGATTCCTTTTTCCACATGGCCTGATCGATCAGATGTGCCAAGATCTGCAGGAAGACCCTTGCGTTACATGGACAGATACCTGATAGTCAATCAAGGGGAAGTGTTTTATGCCACAGAAATGTTAGCCCAGCTCGAAGGCTTAGAAAGAGGACCAGCAGGGAATGTAGCTTTAGCAGTGGCTTTCTCCCTAGCCCAAGAAATGGATGCCGACCAGACCTTGGTGGTGCAAGAAACCGAATACACTGGAGCAGGTAAACATATTCAACCACAACTGACTTTTGCCAAAGATAACGGCATTGATATTCTAATCGGAGATCCAAAAGAAGAAATTAGCGGCAAAAATATTATTCTTCCAAAAGATCCCAGTATGATTAAAGCCGTAGATTTAGACTTAGATCGGTTAAAAGCCATGTATATTAAAAACTGCATGACCCATAGGCAAGTGTCAAACCCAACACCACAAGACATTCAATTTTTAGCAGAAGATACTAAATCTACCGAAGCTTTTGTGAAATCGGTGATTGAAAAAAACCGTTAATAAAGGAGTAATCAGGGATGAAAGGCTATTTAAAACGAGAAGATGATTATCAAAACAGAAGAAAAGCCCTTGCTGAGCTAAGTGATGAAGCTTTAAAAGAAAAATTTTGGGCATTAGCAGAGCAAACGGTAGAACCTTTACTAGAGTTAGCAAAAACCCATACCAGCCCCTCTATAGAACGTTCAGTACTCTTGCGCATGGGTTTTTCAAGTATTGAAGCAAAACCCCTAGTAGAAGGGGCTATTGACCGAGGATTGATGGGTAAAGGGGTTGGCCATATTGTATACCGCATTGCCAAAGAAAACAATCTATCCATTAGAGATGCTGGATTAGCATTGATAGAAGGAAAATATTGGGATCAAGTAAGTGTGATCTTTAAAGGAGGGCAAAAGGGATGAAAAAATATGAGCCACATGAAAAAATGGATATTCAAGACATTCTAAAAGATTTAGATCAATATCGACCCAAACGTAAAGGTTGGGCATGGAGACAACATGAACCCGAGTTAACCATGGAAGGCCATGTCTATTCAGATTGTGCCACACCCTTAAAAAACTCCATTGGGATTCCAGCTGCGATGCAATATTTTGAAAACTT
>SKID01000017.1 GCA_007116605.1 Tissierellia bacterium | reverse complement strand
AGTCCCTCCAATTTAAACAATAATCATCTTCTTTTTAAAAGCTTGCTTGAAATCATGTTCTAAAGTTCTCAGATAAGCAATCTCTAGAGAAATATCATCGTAATTAATGGTTTTTATAATCACATAAGGATCAACAATACGACATAAAATGTCTTTTACTTTACGACTTAAACTCCGGTCTAGTCCTTCTGCTAATTTCATTAACACACTCAATTTGTCGACGATACAAATCTCTTGTTCAGTCAGAATGGATAAATAGTCTTGCAGAGGAATTTTGAGTTTGCTATCAGTATGGTTACCTGCAATCAGGGTAGCCATTAGTTGCTTTTTATGGTCAATCCCACTTAATAATGAGTTCAGCATGATATAAAATGTGTGTTCATGATGATTTTTATAATCTAATAACTTTCCCACATCATGAAGCATGCTAGCAATATAGATGATTTCTTCTACATCCTCTTCAATTTGATGTAAAGGTTTGAGTTCTTCAAATAGTTTTTTAAACAGAAAAAACACATGTTGACTATGTTTGGAATCAATCTGGTAAACATTCATCATGTTTTCAACTGAAAATCTTAGTGGATCTTCTGCCACATGCTCTTTGCCATATCCTAGTTTTTCATATAGCAATCCTTCTCTTAATCCTTCCCGACTAATTAAAAGACCTTCTGAGTCAATCTCTTGGCTTAGAAAGTAAACCGCACCACATGCACCTACAAAAATATCCGCGCGATCTTTGCTGAGACCATTGATTTGATGCCTTGACTTGAAACCCACTTGGGAAACATCCTGATAAATATCAGACAATTCTTGCGGCTGAATGAAGTAATGATGAATGGCACTCAAGGGGTAATCTACTTTTCTTTTTTGAATTTTACCAATGGTTCGAATGGTTCCACCTATCCCCACCATGGGAAGCCCTTTAGCTTGATGAATCCAGGGAATAGATTGATATTGTTCATGACAAAACTCTCTTAAACTCTGCAAATCTTCTTCTGTAGGAATATCTTCTAAGTGAAATTTTCTAGCTAAATCTACGGATCCAAAAGGTAAGCTGACCACCGATTGGAGTTGGCGATTTTTAACCCATCCAATTTCTGTGGAACCACCACCAATATCCATAAATAAGTAGTCATCAAGATGTATTGAATTAGCTGATGCCACATAGCCATAAGTCGCTTCTTCTTCTCCTGATAACAACTCTACATCCACTTGCGCTTCTTCTTTGGCTTTGTCAATAAAAACTTGCCGATTAACTGCTCGTCTTAAGGCTGCTGTGGCTGTGACACGTATCTCACTACATCCACTCAGTCGGCAATAGCCTACCAACATTTTTAGAGATTTGATACCATTATCAATCTTCTCTTGACTCAAAACACTGTTTTCATCTAAACCAGCAGCCAATCTTACATTTTCTTTAAAGCCATCAATTACGAAGTACGATCCATTTTTTATCTCTGCGATGATTAATCGAAAAGTGTTGGACCCTATATCTACTATGCCATATTTCATAACTGCATCAATTCCTTCTTTTTATTTTTTAGTTGTTGAGATAGATGTGCATGCATCATCAATTGACTATCTACCATTGTTTTACCCCGACCATCTACCTGTCGATAAGTGCCATCAGGTTGTTGAATGCGACTTTTTTCAGTATCTGCCAATAAAGTCTCAAAGAAATATCCAATCCGATCTTTAAGGTCTTTATCTTCTATTGGAAACATAATCTCCACGCGGCGATCTAAATTTCGCTCCATCCAATCGGCACTGGATAAATAATAATTTTCCTCTCCATCATTGTAAAAGTAATAGATTCGGCTATGTTCTAGAAATGTTCCAACAATGCTTCTAACGGTAATTTTTTCACTTAATCCTACCACACCTGCTTTGAGACCACAAATACCACGGACAATCAACTCAATCTCCACCCCTTTTTGCGAGGCATGATAAAGAAGGTCAATCATCCCTTTGTCAATCAGAGAATTGATTTTGACAATTATTTTGCCTTTTTTGCCTTGCTCTTTATGGCGAATTTCTCTTCTAATAAAGTATTCAAAACCACTTCTTAGCCCTTCAGGTGCCACAAATATTTTTCGGTAATCTTTTTTACGTGTATAGCCTGTAATCGCATTGAACATATTGGACACATCCATGCAAATATCTTCTCTGCATGTAAACATACCAATGTCTTCATACAACGTAGCTGTTGTTTCATTATAATTACCTGTGGATAAATGCACATATCGGCGAATCCCTTGAGATTCTTTTCGCACAATTAGCAATGCTTTACTGTGAATTTTAAGTCCCGGTAATCCATAAACCACATGGCAACCTGATCGCTCAAGCTTCCTTGCCCATCCAATATTTCTCTCTTCATCAAATCTTGCTTTCAGCTCAACGACTACTGTGACTTGTTTCCCCTTTTCAACTGCACGAATCAATTGATCAATTAATGGTGATTGATTCCCTACACGATAGAGGGTCTGTTTAATGGCTAAGACTTGGGGATCATTGACGGCTTGTTCAATAAAATCTAGTACCGGGTCAAAAGATTCATAGGGATGATGCAATAATCTATCTTTATCTTGTATCGCTGCAAAAAAATCTCTATACCCAAAAAAATCTATGGCTTCTTGTGGTGTGGGTAAAGGGTCTACTAAATCATTCAATGATTTTTTTTGAATAAACTCAAACCAACAAGTCATATCTAAAGGACCATTGAGTTGATATATGGCATCATCATCAATTTCAAGTTTCCTTTTTAGGAATTTCCTGATTTTTTTATCTCCATGATATTGAATTTCAAGGCGAACTGTTTCGCCCCATTTCCTTCTTCTAATATTTTCTTCAATGGCTAGCAACAAATCTTGTGCCTCATCTTCCTCTATGTCTAAATCAGCATCTCTTGTGATACGAAAAGCTAAAGACCCTTCTACTTGATAACCATCAAACAGGTGATTCAACTTGTTGATGATTAAACTCTCTAACCATAAAAACACCTTTTCATCACCTTCATGACCTAAGTCGATCAGCCTTGGTAAAACTGCTGGTACTTGAACCACTGCAAACAAATCACTTTCATCCTCTGCAGAAAAACGCACCCCAATATTAATGCTTTTCGTTTGAAGTAATGGAAAGGGTCTTCCTGCATCAATGGCTAAAGGCGTTAACACTGGAAAACAGATTTCTTCAAAAAAATCATCTGCCTGTCGCTTATTTTCTTGAGACAGTTCTTCATAATGCTTAATCGTTATCCTTTCATCTTTCAGCTTGGGTAGTAAAGAGCGATTATAACAACTATAAATCTTACCCATCATTTGCTGTGTTTTTATGCCAATAATCCCTAATTGTTCCGTTGGAGTTCTGCCAGAAATATCTTTTTTATTGTAGTTTAATTGCTCCTGTTGCTTCAACCCTGCCACACGAACCATAAAGAATTCATCAAGATTTGATGCAGCAATGGCTAAAAACTTAAATCTTGTTAGTATTTTACTGGATTTATCATAAGCTTCATCTAGTACCCGATCATTAAACTCTAGCCAACTCAGTTCTCTGTTAATATATAGTTCTTTGTTTTTATCTATCATTATAACCCTCTCTTAATGACTAAAACGATGTCTTGACCGAAAACTTCTTTGAAAAATTCGCTGTATTCGCTGAATTTTATTTGCTCAATATATGAGCTGGCTCTTGTTTCCACTTCTACAAGCAATCTCTTTTTTTGATTCTTCACTTTGATTTGGGTGAATTTTTGATGATAATTTTTATCTAATGCATCTGCAATTCTTAATATGGCTGTTAATTTAGATACGGTTATTTGCTCCACTGGTGTTAGTTTGATATAATCTTCATCT
>SKID01000203.1 GCA_007116605.1 Tissierellia bacterium | reverse complement strand
CGCTTCTTTTGCAACCTCTTCTGTTACACCAGACATTTCAAATAATACACGTCCAGGTTTAACTACTGCTACCCAATATTCCGGTGATCCTTTACCTTTACCCATTCTGGTTTCTGCAGGTTTTTGTGTTACCGGTTTATCTGGGAATATTTTAATCCATATTTTTCCGCCTCTTTTGACAGATCTTGTCATGGCTCTTCTGGCTGCTTCTATTTGATTAGAAGTAATCCAAGCTGGTTCCAAAGCTTGTATGCCATATTCTCCATAAGTCAATGTATTGCCTTTTGTTGCAACACCTGTCATTCTGCCTCTATGTACTTTTCTGCGCTTAACTCTTTTAGGCATCAACATAATTTTACATCCTCCTTCCTGCGGGATTCGTGTTATTTGCTAAAGTTTTTCTTTGGTCTTCTTTTGCGTGGATCCCGATCTCTGTCTTGGTCAGGTCTTTGTTTTTGACGAAGGATTTCATCTCTACAAATCCATACTTTAATTCCTATCTTACCATAAGTCGTATCTGCTTCTGCAAATCCATAACTGATATCTGCACGCAAGGTTTGTAATGGTATCTTTCCATCACTATAGCCTTCAGTTCTTGCCATGTCAGCACCATTAAGTCTTCCAGATGCCATGGTTTTAATCCCTTTAGCGCCTGTACGCATCGTTCTTTGCATTGCTTGTTTCATCGCTCTTCTAAATGAAACACGACGTTCAATTTGACTCGCAATACTTTCAGCAACTAATTGTGCATTCAAGTCAGGATACTTAACCTCTTCAACATTGATAATGACAGTTTTTCCCGTCATTTTTTCAATGGCGCTTCTAACAATTTCAACACCTGTTCCACCTTTGCCAATTACCATTCCAGGCTTTGCAGTGAAAATATTTACTTTTATTCTATTAGCAAATCTTTCGATTTCTGTGTTAGAAATACCAGCAAGATATAATTCTTTTTTGATGTATTCTCTGATTTTATAGTCTTCTACCAAGTTATCGGCAAAATGTTTTTTATCAGCATACCATCTTGAGTCCCAATTCTTATTAATACCAACTCTAAGTCCATGAGGATTAACCTTTTGACCCATCGTTTACCTCCTTTTCTATTATCTTTCTTTTACCGCTACATTAATATGGCTTGTTCTCTTTAAAATTTTATAAGCAGCCCCTTTAGCTCTAGGTCTCCATCTTTTTAAGGTTGGACCTTGATCCACGCTAACATGGCTTACAAATAGTTTGTCTCTGTCTAAATCGAAATTGTTTTCTGCATTTGCTGCAGCCGATTGAACTACTTTCTCAAGTTCTCTTGCTCCTTTTTTGGGAGTAAATTTCAATATAGCAAGTGCTTCATCTAAATCTTTACCTCTTACCAAATCGCATACAAATTTCATTTTTCGATGTGAAATTCTAATATACTTAGCTTTTGCTTTAGCTTCCAATTGACTCTACCTCCCTTCCCTTACTTAACTTTTGAAGACTTGTCATGTCCTCTATAAGTTCTTGTAGGAGCAAATTCTCCCAATTTATGTCCTACCATATCTTCAGTTATATAGACTGGCACATGCTTTCTGCCATCATGTATGGCTAAAGTATGACCTACCATTTCTGGAAAAATTGTTGATCTTCTTGACCAGGTTTTAATCACTTTTTTCTCATTTTTATCATTCATGTCTGCTATCTTCTTTAACAAACTTGGTTCACAATAAGGTCCTTTTTTTAACGATCTACCCATTAGAAGTTCCTCCTTTCACTAAATCCTTTATTTTCTCTTCTTAACAATCAGTTTATCAGATTTCTTGTTTTTCTTACGTGTTTTGAATCCTAATGTTGGTTGTCCCCAAGGAGTAACGGGTGATGGTCTTCCAATTGGCGCTCTTCCTTCTCCACCACCATGAGGGTGGTCATTCGGATTCATTACAGAACCTCTAACTGTTGGGCGAATACCCATATGTCGTTTTCTTCCGGCTTTACCAATAGTGATATTTTCATGATCAATATTGCCAACTTGACCAATCGTCGCTTTGCATTCTACGCGAATCATTCTTACTTCACCTGATGGCAATCGGATTTGAGCATAATCATTTTCTTTAGCCATTAATTGAGCTGAATTTCCTGCAGAACGAACTAACTGTGCGCCTTTACCGGCTTTTAGCTCAATATTATGGATAATAGAACCTACAGGGATATTTTTTAATTGCAAAGCATTTCCTACTTTAATATCCGCTTCTGGTCCTGATAAAATTGTATCTCCTACTTTCAACTTGTTCGGCGCAATAATATATCTTTTTTCTCCATCAACATAATGGATTAAAGCTATATTGGCGCTTCTATTTGGATCATATTCTATAGTTGCTACTTTTCCGGGGACACCGTCTTTATTTCTTTTGAAATCAATAATGCGGTATTTTCTCTTGTTTCCGCCACCTTTGTGACGTACAGTGATTTTACCTCTCACATTTCTTCCTGCTGTCTTTTTTAGAGGTTTCAATAATGATTTTTCTGGTTCATTTGTTGTAATCTCTTCAAAAGTAGATACGGTCATTTGTCTTAAAGCCGGAGAAGTAGGTTTAAACTTTTTGATACCCATTTCTTTTCCTCCTTACGTTATTCTTACATTCCCTCAAAGAATTCGATTGTATTACTGTCTTCTGTCAACTTGACAATGGCTTTTTTCCAATGTGGTCGTCTCCCAACATTAGCACCCATTCTCTTCTTCTTTCCTGTCATATTCATGGTATTAACTTTTTCAACTTTCACGCCAAATATTTGCTCAATCGCGTTTTTAATTTCTGTCTTATTGGCTTTTTTGTCTACTTTGAAAGTATATTTTTTTTCTTCCATAGCCATCATGCTTGCTTCCGTTATAATAGGCTTAATAATAATATCGTGTGGGCTGCGCATTATGCATACACCTCCTCAACTTTATTTACAGCATCTTTGGTAATAATAAACTGATCATATTTCAAAATATTATATACATTTAATGTACTCACATGACATGTTTCAATACCTTGGATATTTCTTGCAGATAAAACCACATTCTCATCTTTTTCTGGTAATACAATTAATGCTTTTTTAGCGATATTTAAATCTCCTAAAACTTTAATCATATCTTTTGTCTTTGGTGTTTCCATCTTTAATTGATCTAAAACAACTATTTCATTGTTTTTCACTTTGGCGCTTAACGCCGATTTCAAAGCTAATCTTTTAATCTTTCTAGGCAATCTTATGCTATAGTCTCTTGGTTTTGGAGCAAATACAACCCCGCCACCTTTCCATTGAGGTGATCTGATACTTCCTTGTCTAGCACGACCTGTTCCCTTTTGTCTCCAAGGCTTTCTTCCTCCACCTCTTACTTCACTTCTCGTTTTTGCAGATTGTGTTCCTTGTCTTTGGTTTGCCAAATAGGCTTTCACTGCTTCATACATCACATGCGTGTTTACTTCTATACCGAATACATCATCGCTTAACTCGATGTCTCCTATTTGTTCACCTAACATATTATAAAGAGCTACTTTAGGCATCTGTAATCCTCCTTTCGTTCAAACTATTATTTCACTGTTTCTTTAATGGTTACGATTCCTTTTTTAGGTCCAGGCACGGCACCTTTTACTAATATGATGTTTTTACTAGCGTCAACTCTAACGATCTCAAGATTTTGAACAGTCACTCTTTCATTACCCATACGTCCCATGCCCTTCATGCCTTTAAAAACTCTGGAAGGATGAGCTGAAGATCCTAATGACCCTGTAACTCTATGAGATTTAGAACCATGCGTTTCTGGTCCTCTTGAGTGACCATGTCTTTTAATCACACCTGCAGTTCCTTTACCTTTAGATGTACCAAAAACATCAATTTTGTCTCCTT
>SKID01000283.1 GCA_007116605.1 Tissierellia bacterium | reverse complement strand
AGCATTAGGTGCTAGCATTGGGGAACCTCATTTTGATTTAACACTACTAGCTTCCTTAACACCTGAAGACATAGAGAGAGCGGAGGCTTTGATGGATAAGGCTCATTTTGACATAGAAATAGTCTATGATTCTATGGACATGTACATTGAAACTTCCATTGAAACAAATCAAGATATAGGGATGTCTATTTTGCATCAATCTCACACAAATTTAGTCTACTTAATGAAACATAACAAAGTATTGTTAGACCATAGGGAAAAGGTTCAAGAAACATTGAATGAAGGTTCTGATTTAGTGATTGCCCCTATTTCACAATTAATGAAGGAAACACTGACCATACCCGCAGAATCACTTATGTTTTTGTTAGAAGGCATGGACATGAATATGTCTATGGCAGAGGCAGGTCTAGAGATGGATCAGGGTCTTTCGTTAGGACAATCTTGGAAAAGAATTATTCATAAAGGGCTTATGGCAAAAGACTTAGGTAATGAAATTACCATGTATACTTCCGCCGCTTGTGATGCCAGAATGAGTGGTGTACAACGACCTGTCATGACGAGTTCAGGAAGCGGAAACAACGGCCTGATTGCCATTATCCCCATTACATTAGTGTCAAGATTTTTAGGGAGTAGTCAAAGTGATGTTGTTCATGCATTAGCCATTAGTCATGTGGTTAACGCAACTGTGAAGTCGTATATAGGGAGGTTATCTCCTGTTTGTGGTTGCGGTGTGTCGGCAGGCGCTGGAGCTGCTGCTGCAATGGTGCATTTGCTGGGAGGTGACACAAGTCATATGGAAAAAGCCGTTGTTAATGTGGTATCTAGCTTGGCAGGTATGATTTGTGATGGAGGAAAAGTTGGATGTGCGCTGAAAATGTCAGCTAGCGCTTCTATGGCATGGCAAAGCGCATTACTTGCCATGGAAAACATTGCCGTTCCTATGGGGAATGGTATTGTAGGTGATTGCATCGAAAAAACTTTAGAAAATCTTGGTAGAATTAGCAGAGAAGGCATGCATCATGTCGATCGTAGTGTCATCATTGCCATGCAATCATCAACAGGACTCTTGGAGACATCTAGGGTTTGAAGGGCTTTCTGAATATTAGAGTCCTGTTAGTCATTGAATCATACTATTTACGAACAAAGAGAATACGATTTTGATCTAAGTAAGCTTCAACCCAATCATTTTCTTGGAAATAGGCTAGGTAACTGCGAACGGTTCTCTGTAAATAGACGATTTTTCGTAGATTAGCATCAATGTTTAATCTATTTACAATTTGAGCAGTATAGTCTTCAAAAATGGTAGGAGTTTTGAGTAAATCTAATAAAATGTCCATTCGACTATGGATATGAGCGATATTTTTGTCTACTAAATCATGAATTTCAGTATAGAAACCTTCATGAGAAAGAATATAATAATCACAATTAAGATTTTTGAGTCTTTCTTTAGATTTTAAGTCCCGTGCAACATCAAAGATATAGGGTAGTTTAGTCGTTTGAATCATTCTTTCGCTAATTAAAACATCACCTAGGTAGGCCACATTGTCTGAGGTGACATAACCTAGTTGGTAAGGGCTGTGACCATGAAGGTTGATGATTTCAAATTTAACACCTAAGAAATAAAAATCACGGTGATCAGGATTAATAATCATATCAGTTTTATATCGAAAATTAGGAATGGTATCACCAAACACTCGAAATCTCAGATTATCATTTAATACATACATGTTATAAGAGTTTTCTGCTAACATATTCTCAACATATGGAGCCCCAATTTGTGCTCCATATGTTTTTTTGAGCAGACTATTACCACCTGCATGATCAATATGTCCATGTGTACAAAGAATTCCTTTAATGGACAGATGATGTTTTTCCATATAAGGAATAATTTCTTGTTTTGCTGTATGGTGAAATCCTGTATCGATAAGGATGCACTCTTTTTCATTCAGCCGATAAAGTCCTAAATCTAAAAAATTGGTTGGCACATAATAGGTGTTGCCTTTTACTTTAGTGAGTTCCATTGTAATCTCCTTTTATCCTTAATACATGGCACAAGGTATTAAATGTGTAGCAGTGAATTAAAGTGGCCAGAACATTAAAATCAAAGGTGTCCCAACGACTAATACAATGATTGAAACAGGTAAACCCAAGCGCCAATAATCACCAAATTTATACCCTCCTGGTCCCATAACTAAGGTACAAGACTGATGACCTATAGGTGTCATAAAAGCTGAAGAGGCTGAAACGGCAACAGACATTAACATAGGATCAACAGATACACCCATTTGTTTAGCCAAGCTCAAAGCAATAGGAGCCATTAACACGGCTGCAGCTGCATTATTGATCAGGTTAGTCAAAATCATCGTTGTAGCCATAAGCAATGGAATCATCATAGTAGGCTGTAAAACAGCCATGGCTTTTAGCATCATGGTGGCAATAGTGTCTGAACCACCTGTAGATTGTAGCGCTTCACCCACTGGCAATAAGGCGCCTAACATGATAATGATAGGCCAATCTACTGCTTCGTAAAATTCTCTGGGAGTTAATATATTTAATATCACCATTAATAATGCACAAGTTACAAAAGAAACATGAACACTGACAATGCCTAATGTTGTCATGATGATGGAGATGCCAAATAAGCCAATGGTTAGATTTTTGTGTTTTTTCAGGTTGTGGTTTGGCAAGATTAACCCTCTCTCAGCTAAAGGCAAGCCTTTCATGCGATAAAGTAAGTCTTGAAGATTTTCTGTGGGGCATTGAATGAGTAAAATATCACCCGGCTTAAATCGAAAAGACTTTAAACGTGTATACGAAGAGATCCCTCGACGGGATACTGCTACTAAGTTTACACCATAGCGTTTTCGCAAATCTAAATCAATCACATTTCTTCCGATGGCGGGAGAGTCATCCTTTAAAACAATTTCAATCAAAGTGTAATTGTTATTATCTAAAATTTTACCGCTTTCATCGTATAATACTTTAGTGGCTGTTAAACTAAATCCGCTTTTTTCTATTAGGCTGGTTAAATCAGCATGATCAGCTCTCACAACTAGTAAATCGCATTCCTGAAGCAATTCATTAGCATGAGGAGCAATAATGCGTTTAGATCCCCTGATAATACTAATAATATTAATGTCTAGTTTTAGCTCGATGAGTAGTTCACGAATGGTTTTATCTGCTAATTTGTTAGATTCTGGTATATAAAGTTCAGACATATATTCGTCTACTTGGAAAAAGTCGGTTTGAACATTGTCAGCTTTTCTCTTAGGAACAAAATGCCAACCTATAAAAGAGATAAACAAAATACCAACCACAGTTAGACCTATTCCTACTGGAGCAAAATCAAAGAAAGAAAATGACTGAAGACCTGCACTATGGCGATAGGTAGAGATAATGAGATTAGGAGGTGTCCCAATTTCAGTAACAAGACCCCCTAGTAATGAAGCAAAGGCGACAGGCATTAGTAAATAGGACGGAGATATTTGATGGTGTTTACCCGTCTTGATAGCGATAGGCATAATGAGTGCTAAAGCACCTACATTATTCATAAAACTTGACAAAATCGCTGTCACAGCCATTAGAGTTAAAACTTTTCGACTAATACTTTGGCCACTACGATTGAGGAGTTCCACTAACTGGTCAAGTGCGCCAGTTTTTAATAAGGCACTGCTCACAACTAATATAGCAGCTACTGTGATAATCGCAGGGTGTCCAAATCCCATAAAAGCTTCCGATGAGGGAATAATTTGAGAAGCGGTTAAAACTAATAACGCGGCTAAAGCCACAAAGTCGTAACGGATAGAACCTTGAACAAATAAAACTAAAGATCCAATAATTACACCAAAGACAATATATTGTTGTATCATGGCACACCTCGTTAGTCGATTTATAGT
>SKID01000027.1 GCA_007116605.1 Tissierellia bacterium | reverse complement strand
TTTTTTTAGTTTTATTTCAGATACAGTCTTATCTAATCTGAATATTTATTTTGCTTTTTTGACCTTGTTAATTATTATCGTGATTGGTGTTATTTTTGATATTATCGGTGTTGCTGCAGCCGTAGCAGATGAAAAAGCTTTTCATGCCATGGCAGCAAAAAAAATTGGTATTGCCCAATACTGTTTGTTTATCACTAAAAATGCTTCTAAAGTGTCTAGCTTTTGTAGCGATGTGGTAGGAGATATTGCCGGCATCTTAAGTGGTGCTGCTGGGACAGTGATCTTGTTTACTTTATTATCTGAGTATTCAATCCGGGAAGGTTTGCCTTTAGGCGTGATCATGAGTAGTTTTATAGCCGGTTTAACGGTGGGTGGTAAAGCCATTGGTAAAGAATTAGCCATCAATAAGGCGAATGCAATTGTGTTGTTTGCAGCAAAATTGCTAAGACTTTTACATAAGTTTTTTAGATTTGAGGTGTAATAGATCCATGAGCAAACAAAGATTAGACGTATTATTGGTGGATCAAGGATATTTTCTTAGCCGTGAGAAAGCAAAGCGTGGCATTATGGCTGGCGAAGTCTTTGTAGATCATCAAAGAGTTGACAAACCCGGGACTTTAGTGGATAGTCAAGCTCAAATTATGGTCAAAACAAAAGAAAAATATGTAAGCAGGGGGGGATACAAACTTGAAAAAGCATTGGAATATTTTGGAATCGACTTAAAAGATAAACGCTGTATGGACATTGGTGCCTCAACAGGAGGATTTACCGACTGTATGTTGCAAAATGGGGCTAAAATTGTTTATTCCATTGATGTTGGCTATGGTCAACTGGACTGGGCCCTTAGAAATCATCCTCAGGTGGTTTCTATGGAAAGAACCAACTTTAGGTTACTAGATACACAAACAATTGAAGAAGCCATCGATTTTTTTTCTGTAGACGTGTCATTTATATCTTTATGGCATATTTTCCCAAACATGGCTCAATTATGTCATAAAAATTCAGAATTAGTCACTTTGATAAAGCCTCAGTTTGAAGCAGGCAGACATCAAGTGGGCAAAAAAGGTGTGGTAAAAGACCCTAAAGTTCATGAGGCAGTCATTGATAAAGTCTTATCTGATGGCGTAATAAATGAATTTTATATACAGGATATTTCTTTTTCACCTATTAAAGGTCCTAAAGGTAATATCGAGTATTTAGCTTATTTTAAACGCCATAACATGAATACACCTTTTGATATAAAGGTAAAAATTAAAGAAATCGTTAGTTCGGCTTTTTCAGAATTAAACAATTGAAATATCTGTATAAATATGCAATAATAGAAACAACGAAGATTTAGGAGAGGAATATATGAAAAAATATGCTAGACAATCTAAAATTTTAGAATTAATCAACGAAAGAGACATTGAAACACAGGAAGATTTAGCATTGGCTTTAAAAGATTTGGGGATTGATGTGACACAGGCTACTATATCAAGAGATATTAAAGAGTTAAGGCTGATAAAAGTGACCTCTAAAACAGGAAAGTACAAGTATGGGACTATTGAAGAAAGCCAAAACTCAATATCAGACCGATTAGTTCGCATTTTTAAAAACTCAATTGTTTCTATTGATGCGGCTATGAATATCGTCGTCATTCGTACGATCCCAGGGGCTGCCCAAATTTGTGGTTCAGCAATTGATTCATTACAAATCGCTGAAGTAGGCGGTAGCATAGCAGGTGATGATACTGTTTTTGTAGCTGTCAGAAGCTTAGATGCCGTACAAGATATTATTGATAACTTATATGGTTTGATTAATTAATGGAGGGGTTTTATGCTGCTTAATTTAAGCGTAGCTAACTTCATCATTTTCAAATCCATTCATCTTGATTTTTCAGAAGGATTTAATGTATTTACAGGTGAAACTGGCGCAGGGAAGTCTATGATTATAGACTCCCTCCATTTACTTTTAGGCGGAAAATCTAATAAAAGCTATGTCAGACGCCAAAGTGACAAAGCCACCATTCAGGGGACTTTTTGGATTGACCAACAGTCACCCTTAATTTTATTGTTAAAAGATCAAGGTATCCCTCTTGATGAGGATGATCAGGTGATCATCATTCGAGAGATTTATGATAATGGTCGGTCAACTGCACGTATTAATGGCACTTTAGTTAATATTTCTTTTTTAAAGCAAATATCTCGCTATTTACTTGACATCCATGGCCAATACGAGCAACAGTCCATTCTAGACTCTGAAGAACACCGTGTGATTCTAGATAAGCTGTGTGGTCCATTAATTGAGCCTATTCAAAGGGCTTATACCATAGAGTATCAACACTATGTCAAACTACAACAAGATTTAATGGGCATGAAAAAAAATCAAGGGGATAAAGACACCCGCCTTGATTATATTATGTTTCAGTTAGAAGAGCTCAATCAAGCTAATCTTCAAAAAGGTGAAGAAGACGTTTTGTTTGAAGAATTTCAGCTTTTATCTAATTTAAATGATATTAAAAAGCACTTATCTGAAGTGATTGGACGCATTTCTCAAGATTCACATTCCATCATTAATCAATGGTCTGAATGTTTGCGTGCCATCAAAAAGGTTTCTCAATATGATTCTGAACTTAAATCCATTGAATCAGCTGTTAATCTTATGATTGATAGCACCCAAGATTTATCTTTTGATGTGATCAATTATGTTTCTGATAAAGAATTAGATGAGTCCCGTTTGTCATTTTTAAACGAAAGATTAGATACCATTAACCGATTAAAACGCAAGTATAAAATGGAAGTGGATGACTTATTAATCTATCAAGATAAAATTGAGGAAGAAGTTTCATACTTAAAAGATTTAGACATTCAAATTGAAGCTTTATCACAGAAAATAAACACCCACTACTTAAGACTGAAAACACTGGCTAATGAGTTAAATGATTTACGTCTGAATAAATCAAAAGACATTGAAAAAGATGTGATGTTTCATTTACATGCCTTAAACATGAAAGAGGCTGATTTTAAAGTACAAATCAATCAATTAGACCACTTTAATGCTTATGGTAATAACGAAGTTCATTTTTTGATTTCCACCAACAAAGGATTGCCGCTAATGCCTTTAGAGCAAATTTTATCAGGTGGTGAGGTCTCAAGAGTCATGTTAGCCATAAAAACGATTATCACTGATATTGATGAAACACCCACTATGATTTTCGATGAAGTGGATACAGGAATTAGTGGCCTAACCGCCCATATGGTAGGGGAAAAAATCAGAACGATTGCGAATAATCACCAAGTCATCTGTGTGACACATTCACCACAAATCGCTTCTTTTGCCCATACCCATTTTAAAATTGAAAAAATTAGTGACCAAGAAGAAACCTTATCTCTGGTCAATCGGTTAAATCATTCTGAGTGTATTAAAGAAGTGGCCAGATTGTTAAGTGGCATGAAAATCACAGAGACTTCTCTTAAAAACGCTGAAGAAATGATTGTGAATAATAAGGTTATAAAGGATTGATTTTATGAAATATGAAGAAAAGACAATCAAAAGTCACTTGATTCACCAAGGTAAAATTTTAAATGTTCGTGTGGATGAAGTTAGACTGCCAGATGGAGGAACGAGTATGCGTGAAATTGTAGAGCATGATGGTGCGGTTGCTATTGTTGCCCTAAATGAGCATCATGAATTGCTTCTAGTCAAGCAATTTCGTAAGCCTATTGAAACCACCACCATTGAAATCCCTGCAGGTAAGTTAGAAAAAAATGAAGCCCCCCTAGCTTGTGCTAAAAGAGAGTTAATTGAAGAAACGGGCTTTGATGCCAAAAATATCTCTCTTGCTCTTGAAATATTTCCTTCACCAGGTTTTTGTAATGAAAAAATATACCTCTATCTGGCTTCTGATTTAGTGCCCAAGTATTTAGAAAAAGATGCAG
>SKID01000130.1 GCA_007116605.1 Tissierellia bacterium | reverse complement strand
TTTGGTCATGCAATTTGACCTCCGAAACTTGACCAGTGTCAATTTTTTTTGCATACCGACTGACAAACACATAGAGGCACCCGTAAATGATGATAAAAATAAACAGACGATATAGGGCCCCTGAAAAAGTGGGCAGTCCTGCAATACTTTGGGCAATTCCAACCGTAAAAGGATTCGTCACAGCTGCTGAGAAACCTATACCTGTAGCCAATAGTGTCATTCCCAAACCAGTCATGGTATCCCATCCTAAGTTATTTGACAACATTATCATCATCGGTATCAGAGGAATCACCTCTTCAAAAATGCCTACAAAAGCACCCACCGACATAAAAACAAAAATGATTACTGCCATTAATAAATATTTTTTGCGTGAATATCGTCCCACCACAGAAGCAATGATGGTTAATAAAATTCCCGATTGATTTAATAAATGGATGGATCCGCCAATGATCAACAAAAATATAACAATGGCAATAATCATAAGGCCATCACTAGTCCCTAAAACCAATACTGGTGCCCCAATCCATCGCCAAACAGGCAATTTGCCTACATCCGTCTGTCGATAAGTGTCTGCAATGACTGTTCCATGAATATCTCTCTCAAACTCTCCTGTTGGAATAATTTGAGTCAAAATGCCCGCTAAAACCATTAAAACTAATAAAATCACCACAGCCGTAAAAAAAGTTTTCTTGCCAATCTTGAGTTCTGCTTGATCTATTCCCATTGCATCCTTCCTTTTACTTTTTTCTTTAAAATAAGAAACCTATTCATTTGCTAATGATTGGGATGTTGCTTGAATCAAATGGTAATTCAAACCAGTTACTATACCTTCCCATTACGACAATCTTGTGGACGGTTGCTCCAATAATTTAATTTCTTCCACTAGTTGATTGACTTCTTGCTGAATCATTTCACGCTCTTTTTGAAGTGTCTCTGCTTTAGCTGCTGTATAGGCATGACTTCTCATCTGTATCAGACGTTTTTCAATCTCGTTTAATATTTCAATCTTATACTTGACAGATTTGGATAGGGCTTCTAATCTTTCTTTCTCTGTTGTCATAGCACTTTCCTTTCTTCATTAATTCATTTTTACAATACCTAAAACATATTCATGAATATAATATAGCACAATTTGGTAAAATATGCTATCATCAACCCACTGTTAGATTGGGCTGTTCACTGATTGAAGCACCAAATGAAACTCCTTATTTATTAGGATTCTATTAGGTTATTAAAGACTAGCATCAGATACTAAAAACCACCCTCCATCTATCTAGGGGGTGGTTTATAAGGATCATTCTAAACCATTGCTAAACTATTGTTTACAGCTGTTAAAGATTATGTCAATTCAATAAGTTATAAAGTTATCAACAGGCACGACTCAAATAACCTGACGTAAATTTCTTTCCTTTTCAGCATCTGCAGATTCTCTTTCATACCACATAGGGTTTACCAATTTCATTGCAACAATTTCCCCTACTGGATGTATATTTTGATGAGACGTGTGGACGCGGATAGTCTGAGTACCGATTTGAACAATATACTCAATACCTGTTGTCAAATAGTTTCTTCGAATAATTTGTCCTTTAAGTCCTTGACTATCTTCCGATCTAACTAGTTCAATTTCATTAGGTCGTGTAGCAATAACCCCTTCATTACTTTCAATGTGCTCTGACCATTCTAAAGGAATTTGGATCCCTTTACTGCCGTCTGGATACACTTTGTCATCTTCTCTGACCACATTCAAGAAGTTAGAAAGCCCCAAAAATCCATAAACAAACTTATTGACTGGTTTATTGTATAAATTTGTTGGTGTATCCACTTGAATAATATTTCCCATATCCATAACCAGCATTCTATCTGACATGGCCATGGCTTCCGATTGATCGTGAGTCACAAAGATAATCGTAAAGTTAAACTTTTGTTGTAATTCTTTTATTTCAAACCTCATGTGCTCTCTCAGCTTAGGATCTAGGTTAGACAAGGGTTCATCTAATAACATGATTTTAGGATTCGTAACTATCGCTCGAGCTAATGCTATTCGTTGTTGTTGTCCACCTGACAAATCTGATGGATATACATTTGCTAAGTTAGAAAGATTTGTATGATGTAACGCTTTTTTAACACCTTCATTAACTTCACTTTTGCTTTTCTTCATGACTCTTAGAGGGAAGGCCACGTTTTCGAAAACATTTAAGTGAGGCCATACAGCAAATGCTTGAAACACCATGCCCAGTCCACGATCTTCCGGTGGAACATAAAGTTTTCTTTTACTAGAAGATACAACTTTTTCACCTAACCGTATCTCCCCTTCTGATAAATCTTCAAACCCAGCTATCATTCTTAGTGTAGTCGTTTTACCACAACCTGAAGGACCGAGAAAAGAGAAAATCTCACCCTCTTTGACATTTAAGTTTACACTATTGACAGCAATAATGGGACTCCCAGATTTTGTTGGGAACGCTTTGGTCACATTATCTAATACTATTTGATCCATTACACACCCTTCCTTTCTCTAGTTATCAGCCTTAAAACACCATTTCCGATAATGATAATGACAATGGCCACTGCTGCTAAAGCCGATGCTTGAACAGTATTACCTTCAGCATTTACCGTATAAATTGCCACTCCTAATGTCCTTGTAAAGGGTCCATAGAGCAATACTGAAGTTGTCAACTCTCTCATGGCAGGTAAGAAAATCAAGAAAAATCCTGCAACCATTCCTGGACGAATCAACGGAATCGTAATATCTTTTAAGGAACCCATATGGGTAGCACCACAAGAACGTGACGCTTCTTCCAGTGAAGAGTGGACTTGTTCAAGAGAAGCTGATGCCGATTTCATGGCAAAAGACACATAACGGGCAATATAAGCAATCAATATAATCCAAATAGTATTATATAAGTTAATGCCAATGACACCACTCCAAGATAAAATAACGCCTATAGCTAAAACAATACCCGGTATTGAGTATGGCAATAGAGATAATATCTCCAACAAGCCTTTTCCTTTAGGTTTCACCTTAATAATGATGTATGCAATCATGACTCCTAAGAACATGGCAATAATTCCAGACGAAACTGACAAGAAAATACTGTTCCTAATAGAATCGATGACCATTTGAGACTGGGTCAAAATAATACGATAATTGTTTAAAGTCATGTTTTCAAGTCTTAAGGGTAAACCATAAGCTCTCAAAGCCCCTACTGCAAAAATCATAAACAGAGGCATGACCACAATGACAAATAATGATACCAGACAAATGATTAATAGGGGCAGTTTTGCCTTCCTTAACTTAATCAGAACAGGGCGCATACTTTTACCTTTAATGATATCGTAACGACCAGTCTTTAAGACTTTCTTTTGAACAAATAATGCCAATACCACTACTACTACCAACAAGATGGATAATGCTGCTCCTTCACGAATGCCTTGAAAACTCCCTCTTGACCGGTTAATCAGCTGAAAAATCTTTGTGGGTAATGTGAAAATATTTGAAGAAAACCCTAAAATAGCAGGTACTCCAAAGTGAGATAAAGAAGATATCAAAATCAACATAGACCCTGCAGCTGTCGCTGGCATGACTAATGGCAAAGTAATCTTACGAATAACATACCATTGATTTGCTCCAGCAATACGGGCAGATTCTTCCAATGTAGGGTCCATTCTCTCTAATGCACTCACCACCTGTAAAAACACAAAAGGGAAATAATAGCACACCTTTACAAAAATAATTCCTGAAATACTAAAAATATTCATTAATGGCGTTGTGCTTCCAGTCATACTCATATATAACTGATTCAAATAACCAGAACGAGGGGCTAAAAGCAAACTCCAAGCCATGGCTCCGAAAAAGGGTGGGAACATATAGGGGATAGTAAACATGGCTTTCATGAATCCTTTCATTGGGATATCACT
>SKID01000144.1 GCA_007116605.1 Tissierellia bacterium | reverse complement strand
TTGTGTTTTAAGCCATCAGATGTTAAAATAAAATGTCACAAAAGAAGGAGGCGATCACCATAAAATTTAAGCCCGATTACAACTTATTTAAACTAGGACTCCACATCACCCTATTTGCCACACTTATCGCCTTAATGATCCTAGGCGTCAACAATTTGCAAGCAGTCCTAGGATTTCTAACCCAAACATTTGCGACAGTGATGACTTTACTATCACCTGTTTTTATTGCCTTGGGGATTACCTACATATTAGACCCTTTAGTGAGAGTCTATCATGTTAAAATACTTAAAAAAGATCCCATGGGAAGAAGACCCCTTGCCACAGGCATGGCCTTTATTAGCGTCATCATCATTGTCACCTTAGCAGGTTATGCCATCACCATTAGTCTCAGAGGTAGCGATGGCTTTCGATTAGTGGACAATACCATTCGTGCCATAGAAGAGTTTACTGGCGGATTTGCCATGATCTCCGACCAACTCAAAGACCGCATTGGTGATTTTAATACATTATGGCAAGGAGAAGCCATTGCCGAAGATGCCATTAACACCGTGACATTTATAGTAGAGCGAGCAGGGGCTCAAATTATTCGCTACCTATCTCGTATTGGTGGGTACGTGATTAATATCGTCATTGGCATTGTGGTGAGTTTTTACTTTTTAGCCGATAAACAAACAGTGCTTAGAGAATGGCGACGGTTTTTAAACTTATGCTTCAAGACAAAAACCATTTCCAAGCTGGGAGAGTTCTGGAAGCAAACAGACTTTGTCTTATCAGGCTATATTCGGGGTCAAATGTTAGACGTGGTCATCATGAGTGTGCTTATCAGTTTAGTCTTAATTGTTTTACGCATTGATTACGCCATTATTATTGGAATCATCTCGGGTTTTGCCAATCTCATTCCTATGGTTGGATCCATTGTAGCCACCATTATTGCCGCCCTAGTTGCTTTAGCAGGAGATGAACCCATTCGAGCTCTTTATGCTTTAATCGCTCTTATTATTTTACAACAAATCGATGGGAATATTATCGTGCCCAAAGTGGTGGGGAAAAGCGTCAATCTCCATCCCATGGTGGTGGTCTTGTCCCTCTTTATCTTTGGTTCTTTATTTGGAATCTTAGGCATGCTAGTGGCCGTACCCGTTACCGCCTTGTTGAAGCATTTTTACTTTGAATATGCTCATAAAAGAGCAGCTAGTGGGGGGACTGGGGAAGATTGAGTCGTGCCTGTTAATAACTTTATAACTTATTACCCAAGAGGAGGCGACATGGATAAACCAACGATGCAAGCCATTATTAGACTATTAGAAACCATGGAAGAAGGTATCTTATATATCCAAGGTAAAATTAAACAACAAGACATTGAAGCAACCCTGACAGTATTAACAGATATCATAGGAGCTTTTACACAAATTGAGAAAAACATTAAACCCAGTGACAGAGCGATTTAGATGTCGGTGGTTGGCGAGTGGTCAGGATAGATGTTAGGGGTTCGTGAGTGGTCGATTTAGATGTTGGGTGTGTAAAAATTTTGAGAGAAAGAACCGAATTAGTATGTTTTGCTGGTGCCAAAAAAATACCACAATAGGCTAACCAACATTGCAGAAATATGATAGAATGATAGTTAGCCATTGAGAAAATTATTGTCCGAAGGACCATTGAATGTCATAGTGGTTGTTGGATTGATGGTCAGCATCTGATGGTGTGATAGAAATGAGAAACCAATCCTCAGCTCTGGAATTAGGATTGATCTCATATAACCGTTGCCTTGTAAGGCTGATGAGTAAAATGACAAGAGTATATAGTTCTTTAGTAGTTGTTAACACATGTTTGGTGTTATAAGTAATAACCGTATCATACATTAATTGCTGCTGGATTTGCTTTTCTTCTCGTTCATCAAAAGTGTCCAGGCATATACCTACGGCAGGTTCCCACGGATTACTTATTAGTTTCTTAATGTATGTGGACAATTGCTTTTTAAGTACGGCTTTAGTTATGGAACTGCCTTTATAATAAATTGATATGTGTAATATTGGTCTGTAGCTAATCATGACGATACCTCCTTTGGTTGTACCACATATTAGCTCTACATGCCGGTAATATCAAGTAATAAATGAGCAATCAGGGGGTGAATTTGATGAGCAAAATATCCATTCGTTTTTTTGATGATAAAGAAGTTCGCGCTGTTTGGGACGATGAAAAGTCCAAGTGGTGGTTTTCTGTGCTTGATATCATCGGTGTTTTGCGTGGCGAGGATGATTACAAAAAAAACAGAAATTATTGGAAGTATTTAAAGTCAAAGCTTAAAACAGAAAATAACGAGTTGGTTAGTGCTACTAACCAACTGAAATTGATAGCTGCCGACGGGAAAAAATATCTAACAGATACATTTGATTATGATGGTATCATTAAGCTTGCGAAAAATTTTCCAAGCAAACAGGCAAATCGCTTTATCGAATGGTTTACCTACAGCGATGAAACCATTGACGGAAGGAGCAAATCAAAGGCATATGCTCTTTTCGACAGTTCCTTGCTTGATACTATAGAAGTCGGCACAGTCAAAGGCTTGCAGCAGATTCACGGCTATTTATTCGGAGGGCTTTATGATTTTGCAGGCCAAATCAGAACCCTCAATATCGCAAAGAGTGGCTTCCAATTTGCTATGGCTCGCTTTTTGCCAGAAACGCTACAAAAAATTGAAAAAATGCCTGATAGCACTTTTGATGAAATTGCAGATAAGTATGTTGAGATGAATGTTGCCCACCCTTTTATGGAGGGTAACGGCAGAACCATGCGCATTTGGCTTGACCTGATTCTGAAAAAGAACCTAAAATTGTGTGTGGACTGGAGTAAAATTAATAAAAGAGACTATCTCTCAGCGATGGAGAAGAGCGTAACAAATTCTGCGCAAATAAAAGCACTTTTGAAGTCCTCCTTAACAGACAAAATCAACGACCGTGAAACGTTTATGAAAGGCGTAGATTATTCCTATTATTACGAGCAAGAAAACGAAATCACTGAAGGGGAAGAGTGAGTGAAATTACAATTCAGGCATCTGCCTTTTCAGATGGATGCGCCAGAGGTATAATATGCAAGAAAATACAAGAATACATTTCATACCACAATTACCACCTAAGCGGGAAAAGCGCGTAGGCATTTATTGCCGTGTGAGTACAAACAGTGCTGATCAGCTAAAAAGCCTTACCGCCCAAGTGTCGGCGCTAACAAGATTGACAGTATTGAGTCGTGCCTGTTGATAACTTTATAACTTATTGAATGTCATTCTTGCGCGACGGAGTTACAAAGGAGCTACTGATGACTCTTGGTGTGAATGTCACCAAAAAGTTTACAAAAAAATGACCTAATTTTAGATTAGCATAAACACAAAAGGGAGCGGAAATGAAAATGGCTGCGAATCCCAAGAATCCCAAGATTGCAAAGTTCTTTAAAGAAATCGGATGGGTTGATGAGCTTGGGTCGGGGGTTAGAAACATATACAGATACAACCGGATTTATTCAGGAGCAGACCCAGAGTTTATCGAGGGGGATGTATTTAAGACGATTATTCCTTTGACCACGCAAGCTACCAACCAAGATACCGTCCAAGATACCAACCAAGATAATGAGGATATTAAAGGGTTATTAGAGTTTTGCAGGACCCCACGAACAAGGGAAGAAATGCAACAGTTTATGGGGCTTAATAATAGAGGTCATTTTAGAAAGAAAATACTTCATCCTTTAATAAAAGGAGGTCTTCTCAAAATGACCCTTCCTGACAAGCCAACAAGCAGAAATCAAAAGTATTACCCTAACAGATAAATGGAAAGCTCATCACAATGTGGTGGGCTTTTGTCTATCACCTAAGCTTCACCTAAGCTGAACAATGTAGAGGAAGCGCTTCATTAGATGTTTCATACCCATCAA
>SKID01000344.1 GCA_007116605.1 Tissierellia bacterium | reverse complement strand
TTGAGCATATTGAGGAGTTAAAACGGCTCCGCCTACCATGATGGAAACATTTGGGCATTCATTGTGAATGAGTTGAATGGTTTTTTGCATTGAGGTGACGGTAGTGGTCATCAATGCACTTAGTCCTACTAAGGTAATGTTTTCTTTTATAATCTTTTCAATAATCAAGGTGGGTTTCACATCTTTTCCTAAATCAAAGAGGGTAAAGCCATAATTTGACAATAGCATGGCCACAATATTTTTTCCGATATCATGGACATCACCTTCCACCGTTGCCAATAATATTTTATGGTCTGTTTTTTGACTGGTTCCTTCTGTATTAGATGCTTCTAAAACAGAAAATATAGATTTAACAGTTTCTGCTGAATTAAGTAATTGAGGAAGGAAAATGTGTCCTTGATCATAAGCAAGCCCCACATGGTCTAAGCCGGGTCCAATGAATTCTTGAATGATTTCCAAAGATGTGCGTGTTAGCAATAAATTCTTAACAGCCATAAGGGCATCTTTAGTTCTAGCTTCAACAATCATATCAATTAATGAATCGTTAAATTCTTTAGAAGGTGAAGGATGTAATTCATTAGACAAGGAAGTTTCATGGTGGATATAGGCTAATGCATCTTTGTCAATATTAGCCAATACTTTATAGCCCCTAAGAATTTCCATAGGTTTGTCTGCACATGGATTCATAATAGGTGCATCTAAACCCGCACTTAATGCAGCTCCTAAAAAGCTTGAAGTCAGTACATCTCTGTTAGGAAGGCCATAAGAAATATTACTTACACCAAGGCAAGTTTTAACACCTAAATTTTCTTTGATTAAGGGTATGGATTTAATGGCCTCGTAGGCATATGCTTGTTGTGCAGACGCAGTAAGCGTCAAAGGGTCAATCATAATATCATTTAATGAAATACCCATATCTTGACATGCAGAAACAATCCTATAAGCAACTTTAAGTCTTTCATCTGCCAATAAAGGAATGCCTTGATCATCCATTGTTAAGCCAATGACCACACCACCATAATGATGAACAAGAGGTAATAGGGTGTTTAATGAACTTAGCTTACCATTGACAGAGTTAATGACGGCTTTTCCATGATATCTTTTTAAAGCGGCTTCAATGACATCTGGATGACTACTATCAATTTGTAATGGTAAAGTGGTATATAGAGACAATAAATCAATGATTTCAACCATCATAGACACTTCATCAATACCAGGTACGCCTATGTTCACATCTAAAATTTGTGCACCTGCTTTTTCTTGAGCTATGGCTAAATCTAAAATATAATCATAATTTTTGTCTTTAATGGCTTGGCGAAGCTCTTTTTTCCCTGTAGGATTGATGTTTTCTCCGATGATTGTAATGGGTTTAATTTCCACAGTTTTTGTTGAAGAAGCTACTAATGTGTGATTTCTTTTTTGGATGGGGCTAGGAATAAATCGTCCGATTTTTTGGCTTGCAGCACGAATGTGTTTGGCTGTGGTACCACAACATCCACCCAATAGGGAAACGTCTAAACTTTGAATGGTATGCATCCATTGAGCATATTCATCAGGATTTAAATCAAAATAAGTTTTTCCATCTTGAAGATGAGGTAAACCTGCATTAGGTTGAATGAGTATAGGTGTAGAGGCGTGCAGGACCATTTCTTTAATATAGGGTATCAGCTCTTGTGGACCAAAAGAGCAATTTAATCCAATAACATCTACTTTTAATGATTCAAGAATGGTAATGATGGTACGCACATCTGAGCCAGTCAAAGTTCGACCATTTTCTTGAAGTGTCATGGTACACACAATTGGCAATGAACAGGTGTCTTTTGTGGCTAGTATGGCAGCTTTAGCTTCTTGAATGTCTGTCATTGTTTCGATAAGAATTAAATCGCAACCTGCTTCCACGCCAATCTCAACCTGTTCTTTAAAACACTGATAGAAAAAATCAAAATTGTAGATGGTGCGATAATCCATTAAAGTGCCTATTGGACCAATATCTAAAGCCACAGGAAAAGTGGTGATTTTTTTTTTATTTAAGACGGCTGCATGAATGATTTCTTTAACAGAGTATCCTGATCCTTTTAATTTATATGCATTTGCACCAAAAGTATTTGCAGTAATAACCTGTGAGCCTGCACGAAGATAATCTTGATGTATCGATTGCACCAAATCCGGTTGTGTCACATTTAATATTTCTGGTTGAAGGGGCACACGGTCTAAACGATTTTGAATTTCTGTTCCCATAGCGCCGTCAAAATAAATATTTTGAGTTTTAATCATTTCTCTAAAGTCCATAGTCACCAACCCATGTTTTTATAGATACTTTTTGCGACAGAAGGTTTATTCATGACATAAAGATGAAAACCATCTACATTGTAAGACATTAAGTTCTCAATTTGATAACTGGCAAACTCTATACCAGCTTCAAACATAGATTTTTCATCATACTCATACTTGGTTAGAATATTTTGGAGATCTTTAGGAATACTAGCTCCACTTAGCTGGACAATGCGTTTAATTTGTTTGGCATTGGTGATTGGCATAATGCCAACGGTTACAGGAACATGAATATCTTTGTGAAACAACTTGTTTTTAAATGAGTAAAATTTGTCATTATCAAAAAATAACTGAGTAATTAAAAAGTCTACGCCACATGCAACTTTATATTTTAAATGATTGAGATCCTGATCTAAGCAAGAAGATTCTACATGGCCCTCAGGATAGCATGCAGCAGCTGTTGAAATAGGTAAAGCTTGGTCTTTTACATAAGTAATTAAGTCGGACGCATATGTAAAATCTTTGTGCAAGTTTGTTGAAAGTTCTTGGCTTTTAGGAAGATCACCTCTTAAAGCTAAAATGTTTTTTAAGTCTTTTTGAACAATATCGGATAAAAGGGTTTCCATTTTATCTAAAGTTGTATTAATGCATGTTAAATGGGGCATAGCTTCTATCGTGTATTTTTCTTTAATATATTGAGCAATATCTATGGTGTAATTATTACTCGCATTACCTGAAGCACCATAAGTTACTGATATAAAATCAGGCCTATAAATGGCGAGTCCATCGATAACTTCTAAAAGTCTTTTTAGAGTCATGTGCTGATTGGGGGGGAAAATTTCAAATGATACGACAGGTTTACGCTTCTTAAATTTATTTAATAAAAACATCAATACACCTCACTAATATAAAATAATATAGATACAAAATAATAATTAAAAATCCATACTTAGGTTATAATTTAAGGGACATAGCGTCCCTTAATACTTATTTTGTTCCGAATAATCTGTCGCCAGCATCTCCTAAACCTGGAACAATGTATGAATTTTCATTAAGACCTTCATCTATAGATATGGTGAATATCTCAACATCAGGATGAAGACGCTGGACTTCTTTAATACCTACTTCTGTAGAAACTAAGGTCATTGCTTTAATGTTGATAGCCCCTTTGTTTTTTAATAAAGTAATGGCATCTCTTAAAGATCCCCCTGTTGCCAACATAGGATCGGTCACAATAACAAATCTTTTTGAAATATCCGATGGAAGCTTACAGTAATATTCCACAGGTTGGATGGTTTCTTCATTTCTGTAAATACCGATATGTCCGACTTTAGCATTAGGTATTAAGCTTAACATTCCCTCTAGCATGCCCATGCCCGCTCTCATAATGGGCACGATAGCCACATCTAAACCGCTCAAGGCGTGTCCCTTTGCCATACAAATGGGTGTCTCCACATCAACAATTTCTAAGGGCAAACTTCGAGTGACTTCATAAGCCATCAACATGGATACTTCATTGACTAATGCACGGAAGTCTTTGGAAGATGTATTTTTATCCCGCAACATGGTGAGTTTGTGTTGTATTAAGGGATGATCAATAATAAAAACATTTTTCATTTAGCACCTCTATTAATTTACTAGTTAATATTATTATATACA
>SKID01000067.1 GCA_007116605.1 Tissierellia bacterium | reverse complement strand
TTCCTCCGCCACGGACAAGCATTTCTCCATTGACTGTCACATTGTTTAAGGTGACTTCACCATCTCCTACCCCTTCTGTGATGATTAAGTTTCCTGTAATCACCATATTTTGAAGAGTCACACCTGGTACTCTAACATAAACATCGCCGTCAATGGTTTCGGTTTCTTCTTCTGGTCCATAAGTATCCCCTTCTCGGATCACTAAATGGCCATCAAACCGGACACGATCAAGGGCAACGACTGCTTCTGCTCGTGTAATGAAGGCTTCCGGCACAAAGCGTCCATCTGGATAGCCTTTCATAAAGCCTGCTTCTGCTACTGCTCCGACTTGAGCCTGACTCCATGAAGCAATCTGGTCATAGTCTGCAAAGACTTGTGCTACCTCTTGATTATCTGCAAGATTTTTAAGTCTTGCAATAATAATGGCTGCTTCTTGTCTTGTAATGGAATGATTCGGCCTCATGGTTCCGTCGGGATACCCATCAATGTATTCAGCAGCTCTTGCCTTTCTCACTGCTGATGCAAACCAGTCACTATCACTGACATCCTCATAATCAATGGTCACCTCTTCTTCAAAGTCAAAGGCTCGATTAATAAGTGTGAAAAACTCCGCTCTTGTAATTTCTCGATTGGGACGAAAATCCCCATTGGGATAACCCGAAACCCATCCTTCTAATAACCATTCCTCTATGGTTTCTTGCGCCCAATGCCCATGAATATCATTTGACGTAAACGCCATAGCGTTGACTGTTCCATTAAGTATTAATAGAATAGTCAACACAAAATAGAGCATGGTTCTTTTGAATGATTTCTTCCTCATCCTTTACCTCCTAGATTTTTTGGTCATTCCCCGGCCAATTCATCTATTATGGTTAACCATACTCCCAATCACTACTGACTATTATTATTTTATCCGATGACTAACAGTACTCAGACTCCCAGTGGGAGATAAGTATTGTAAAATCCCTGGATAACGGTCTCTAACATTCAGGTGCATTTCAAGCGCCGTCTGAATCCAAGAGTCTTGTTAATGTTTTTACAAATAGCACCCCTACCAGATAGTCTAACTCTCTTGTTGGCATCACTTACTTAATATTATTACATAAATTAAATGAAATATCCAGAAAATTCATTATATATCTTACTTTTATACTGTGTAACCATTAGGCTTTCATACTAATAGCGATAATGTTGTTGTGTTTTTCATTGGTTGTTATAAACAGGACTCTTGAGTTCTAGTTGCCTTTTGAACACGCCGCCTGAAACCAAGAGTCCTTATCCCATGATAATGATAAGGCTAGAGCCTCCAAAAAAGAGCTCTAGCCATTTTAGTATATGTCCTAGAAAGAACCAGTATCTGTCACTGTACCTACTTGAATCTTGACATTGTCTTTTAAAGTTGTTCCGACAGAGTTGCCAATCCAATACTCTCCTGGTGGCAATGTAATCATAAAGCGACCATTACTGCCAATAGTGGCAATTTGCGTAAACTGATCTGATTTACGCACTAAATAAATATCCGTACCCACCGGTCGATTATGTACCCCAGTCACAACTCCTAGCTCTGATGGAATGGTGTAACTATTGCCTGCAGCATAATTTCTTGGTTGAATACCAATCCATACATCTCCGTTATTATTAATAGTAAAGTGAGAACCTTTAAATTCCCCTGCAAATGGTGCACTATCACCAACATTCATTCTAATATCTACACCATATCTATTAGCATGAATGGGTCCACTGTAATATCCTTCCTCATCTGCTCTAAATCGAGTATGAATATGTGGACTACCATCTAATCCAACGATTATTTCTGGATCAGATACAGGTTTTCCATTAAATGGGTTAATAATACGTCCACTAATAAATGCTGCTTGATTAGAGGCTAAAGCAAAGACTGTACGGTCTTTCCATTGATTATCCCCTATTTGAATATTGGCTAATATTTCGACCGCATTGCCATCGTCAGCAGCAAGGGTTCTGTATGTTGACTTTGCAATGCCATTAGCATCCGTAAGTACTTTTGTTGCAGACAACCGATCATTGCGATCATTTGGACCTGAACTAGCAAAAAATTCTACATACGTAAAGGCTGCTGGTCTATTATTAGAACCATAAGTAGCCGTTACAGTAATTGTAATGTTCTGACTCCCACCAGTTCTCACCACAGTATTGCTCAACTGAATAGTAATATCAGCATCGCTATAAATATTTGGATCTCTATGTGATGGCACATGCCACTCATCAAGGGGGCTCTCCTTAAATGTCACCACATCAAAAATACGTTTGCCATCTGGTCGTTGAGAGTCATACAAAGCTGTGGTTGTCATTCGTGCCATCTCAGCTCGATTCATTATTCCATTAGAGTTATAATAAAAACCTCTGTCTAATCCCAGAAAATTAGTTACATCATCATAATCCCTAGGCCAACTCATTCCTGGCTGTTCATGTTCTAAAATACGAATGAGGATAGTAGCCCAATGCACCATCTGTAGTGGATCACCTGGGGCATAACGATTGGCCCCTACGCCTCGCAAGATACCTTCTTCAGCCATCAAGTTAATCCATCCCAAGGCCCACTGATGCCTAGTGCCAACGACATCGTCAAATCTGGGTTCGCCTTGAGCTGCTAGCTCAGCATCTTCTTCAGTATACCCTAACAGGTAGCCAGCAACCTTTGCTGCCGCTGCTCGATTCAACTCACCATTAGGGGCAAAAAGATTATTACCCACACCATCTAAAATCCCAAGTCTAGCCATTTCTAAGATGGCATCTTCATGGGGGTTTCCAGAGATGTCTGTGAACGAAATTGCTGAAGCAGAGCCTATCGTTCCTAATAGTAATGCAAGTGTCAATATGAAAGATAATATCATTTTTTTATTCATATACATCCCTCCTTTTAGATATTTTACCATAAATGGCATATAGTGTCCTAGGAAAAAGACATGATTTCACACTTTAATTCGTAAATATGCACATTGTTAAGCCACTAACTAGATGAAATCAAGACAATCTATGGATTATTAATCATAGCATTAGCAAAAAATTACAACTGTCAAGTTATCCCCACTAGGCATAGGCCTAAGTATAGAATATAATTAAATCATCAAGTCGCGAGGTGATTAAATGAACTACCTATTTAGAAAAATGCAAGTTGAAGATATAGATAGTCTCTGGACTTTATTTCAAGGAATAAAGGCTGAAAAAATAGACATGTCTTTTACGGAAATGATGGCAAAAGATGAACTTCTGTCATTTATTAACAATCCTTCTAAGCTAACTTATGTGGCTACACTAAAAGAGAATCCCCACCATATCCTTTGCATTGTTAAAGGACAAAGAGAGATGGCTGATAAAAAAAGACATGCCGTATTTCTTTCAGCAGCCACACACCCTCAAGTTCGAGGGAGTGGATTAGCCGCTAAACTGACAAATTACGCTTTGGAAGAAATGAAAGACGAAGGGGTCACCATTGCCAGGGTTTATGTATATAGTAACAACAAAGCTTCCATCAATGCCGTAAAAAAACTTGATTTTATTCACGCGGGTACTGTATTAAGGCATCATAAAGATATGCTAACAGGTGAGTATATTGATGATTTAATTTATCATAAAATATTAGACTGAAAGACTTATCCCGTCACAAGGATATTGTTCCATCGATATTTTTTAAAATTATCATTCCCTTAGTGGGTAAACGTGCGTTAGATAGTAGTGCCAACAAAAGCAAGTCGAAATAACGCTTATTCTCAAAAAGAATCCCCTAGGGGGATACTAATCATTATTTATTACTTCTTCTACCATTTGTGCCAAAAAAACCATGTCTGCTCTTCCGGCGTCTTCTGCGTAAAATTCTACATCTTCAACAAATTTTTTAGCATACTTAACCGCCCAGATTCCTCTTTCCAATATTTCTTTCTTTGTTGAGTTGAAC
>SKID01000317.1 GCA_007116605.1 Tissierellia bacterium | reverse complement strand
TTTCTTGAAGAACTATGTGAATTTCATGTGAGTGGTCAACTTAGACTAGCGCCAGAGCATATTTCAGAAAATGTTTTGAAAGTCATGGGTAAACCATCCATAGAAGTCTACGATGCCTTTGTTCAAAAGTTTAACCAAATCAATCGAAATAAAAACAAAGAACAATATATCGTGCCATATTTTATTTCCAGTCATCCAGGCGCTACATTAGAGGACGCTATTGCATTAGCTGAATATATCAAAAAAATGGGGCACTATCCAGAACAAGTACAGGATTTCTATCCTACTCCGGGAACCTTAGCAACTTGTATTTATTATACAGGCATTCATCCATTAACTGGGGAAGGTATATATGTGGCCAATTCTATGGAAGAAAAAAGAATGCAACGAGCTTTATTGCAGTTTCATCTTAAAGAAAACTATGGGATTATAAAAAAAGCACTAGAAAAAGCAAAACGAACTGATTTAATAGGATATGATGAAAAGGCATTGATTCGACCACAAATGTAATAAAATATTAATAAAACATATATTGCAAAATATTGCAAATTCATATACTATTTTAGTTGAAGACGAGATAGATTGAACGTAGTGTTATTTTGAGTAGAAAAAGACGAAAGCAAAAACCCATAGGTTTATTTTTATTAATGATGATTGTAGTAGTTGGTATTGGTATTTACTTTAACGGAAGTTTGGATATTTTTGGAAACAGAGATTTAGAAGAACCCCAGGATCAAGGGGACAAACCATTAGAATCTCCTGAGCCTGCTGAAGATACGCCAAAGCCACCAGTGGATATGGTTGAAGAGCCAAGACAAGAAACAATTACTATTGCAGCAGTAGGTGATATAATCTATCATATGAGCCAAATCATTAGTGCCTATAATGAAGAGGATGACTCATATGACTTTAAGAAGTTTTTTGAATTGATTAAACCAATAATAGAAGAGGCAGATTTAGCCATTGCTAATTATGAGGGAACAACGGCAGGAACAAGTGTTGAGCCTTATATGGCGTATCCTCGATTTAATGCTCCAGATGAGACATTAGATGCCCTCAAATATGCAGGTTTTAATTTAATATCAACGATTAATAACCATAGTCTTGATATGAGAGGCTTTGGATTAATTCGAACATTAGAACAACTTCATAAAAGAGGATTTAAAACAGTAGGCACCTATTCTGAGAGACCGGATTCTCGAGTATTATATGTGAATGAAAAAGATATCGAATTAGCATTTATTGCGTACACATATAGCTTAAATGGCATGGAAATCTCCATCACTGCTGAGGAGTTAGATTATATGGTCAATGTGATTGACCGTGATAGAATTCTAGAAGATATTCTCGAAGCACAAGCAAGAGAAGTTGATATGATTATAGCCATTATGCATTGGGGCCATGAATATCAACGTAATCCGTCTCAAGAACAAAGGGATTTAGCGGATTTTATGTTTAAAAATGGCGTTGATATTATATTAGGGAGTCATCCCCATGTGATTCAAGATACACAAGTAGTTGAATATGATGGTAAAAAGAAGTTTGTGATTTATTCAATGGGTAATTTTATCTCAAACCAAAGAGAAGAAAGTTTAAATCAATATTATCCTAATTTAGATAACTTTTATACTGAAGATGGTGTGATTGTGCAGATAGCAATAACAAAAAACTTTGAGGACAATCAAACTTGGATAAGTGATTTAAATTTCGTACCTACATGGGTTAATCGGTACCATCACCCACCATTATACCACTATGATGTCATTCCTTTACCCAAATATATTGAAGGAAATCCATTGGGGCTAGATGAACAAACATTATCTCGAATGAAGAGATCTTATAGAGACACAATGATAAAAGTTGATGTGACCATAGACTAAGTATTGGATGTGATGTATTGGAGTATATTAAAACTATTGCGGCAAATTTAAGATTAAGAGATATGATTGATATTGCAATCGTAGCATTTGCCTATTATAAACTATACATGATTATCAGAGAAACAAGGGCAAAACAATTATTAAAAGGAATTATGTTCCTAGTGATTATATCGGCCCTAGCAAGTACTTTAAGATTATTTACTTTGAGTTGGATATTAAGCAATACTTTACAAGTCGGACTGATTGCTTTAATTATTGTGTTTCAACCAGAGTTAAGAAAAGCACTGGAGTACATTGGTAGAACCACTTTTTTGTCCTTTAATTTTTTTGAAGGTGATGAAAAAAGAGATGAAGACACCATTAAAGCGTTATCAACTGCTTGCATTGCACTTTCAAATCAGAAGATCGGTGCGCTCATTGTTTTTGAGTTAAAAACAGGACTAAATGATTTTATCGATTCGGGTGTGGTCATCGATGCAGATATCTCAAGTAGTCTTTTAATTAATATTTTCATCCCCAACACACCATTACACGATGGGGCTGTAATTGTCAAAGATTATCGCGTTAAGGCGGCCAGCTGTTTCTTACCATTAACAGACAATTCACATTTAAGTCAAGATATTGGGACAAGACATCGTGCGGCTATTGGTGTAACCGAAAGATCGGATGCCATTGCTGTTATTGTATCCGAAGAAACTGGTGCAATCTCTTATGCTCACGAGGGCAGATTATATCGCAATATTGAGTCAAAAGAGTTAAAGGAATTATTTTCTAGTATATATAAACATGAAGAAAAGCAGACTTTTATAGAGAGATGGTGGCAACGAGATGTTAAAAAATAAAGATAAAATTTTCATACAAATTTTGTGCGTTTTAGCAGCTTTAGCTACATGGCTTTTTGTTGTTAATGAAGTCAATCCTGTCACAACCAGAGATATCACATCAGTGCCTATTGTGATAACTAATGCAGACGCTTTGGAAGAAGCAGGCTTGGTGGTAGCAGGTATTGATATTACAGAAATTAAAGTGACGATAGAAGGGTTTAGAAATGATATTTTGAGTGTGTCGCGTAATGATATTAATGCATTTATTGATGTGAAAGGATATCGCGAAGGGCTTAATCGCATTCCTATTGAAATTACTTTGCCTGATGGCATGACATTAAGTGATTTCACACCTAAACAAGTACTAGCAGATCTGGAAGCGATTGTCAATCGAACCATTGAGTTGACAGTAGAGATTGATGGAAGAGCTGAGGCAGGATATTTTGTAGGACGTCCGGATGCCAATGTGAACTCAGTGATTATACGAGGACCTAGAAGTGTGGTTAACTCAGCGGAAAGAGCTGTAGCATTAGTCAATATTGATGGCAGTGTGGCTACATCTGAAAAAAGAATACCCATTGATGTATACAGCGATAAAGGAGTGGAGCTAGACGTGAGAATTACACCAAATATTGCTGAGGTGATTGTGCCAATTTATCCAACAAAGCGGGTTGAAATTATATCTCCAGTTTCTCTAACGTTAAGGGAAGGTTTTGGGCTTAAGGAGATTAGGGTTGAACCACAAAATGTTTTAATCGCTGCGGAAAGAGATGTTTTAGCAGAAATGGAAAGAGTCGTAACAGAACCCATAGATTTAATGGATATTTCAGAAACAACATATAAATCAGTAGGGATTGTGCCGGGTAACTTTTTTATTGCAGAATCTATAAACCCACTGGTTTCAATTATTGTTGAACGCATATTAGAAAAGAGCTTTGAGTTTGGTATAGAAGATATAGAATTTCTCAATATACCAGAAGGTTATAGACCAGTTGTTGCCATAGCCGAAGCATTCGATGAATCAGAAGATGAACAAGACGAAAGCACTGAAACAGAGGATGATATTATCGCTGAACCGTTAGTGTTTGAATTAACATTGCAAGGAATAGCCAGTGAAATGGAAGAGTTGGCAAAAAATAATATTCGTGTATTTGTTGATTTGGAGAATCTAAGCTTAGATGGTGGATTTGTTGTCTTGCAGTTTGAGACAAACCGTAAAATTGAAGAAGGTTTTTTTAATATTATTGA
>SKID01000037.1 GCA_007116605.1 Tissierellia bacterium | reverse complement strand
GATTAGAACAAAGACAAATAATGCAAAACGTCCCAATTTTAAACCTCCTTTAAATAGTTACTCTACATATTGATATAAAGCAACTAAGTATAAAATAGTGGCTAAGGTACTACCAATAATAGCTTCAGCTAATGCAACATCAGGTGCTTGATAAAGCATAAAAATAAAAGCACACAGTAATGAAAAAACACCTAAGTAAACAGCGCCTCTCACAGGGCGTTCAGTCATTATGGCTGCTCCTGCGAATATTAACAATAAAATAAATAAAATATTAATCATGCTTCTGCTCCTTGTTGAGCTGAATACCGCTATAATATCCACCCCGGGCAATATAGTGGGTCATTAAAGGACCAACAAAAATGAAAGTCAATAAAACTAAAAGTACTTTCATAGTAAAAAAGCTAAGCCCATTCATAATAGAGACGCCAATCATGATACAAATCATACCAACAGTGTCAACCTTTGACGAAATGAGTACACGACTAAAGAAATTTCTAAACCGTAAAATACTGATTAGCCCAAATGCAATAAAAACCAAACCGATAATGATCAAACTTTGTCCAAAGAGAATAACCATGTTAAATTTTTCCTTTCTTCAAAATAAAATTGCCAATAAAGACAATTCCAATAAAACCAAGCAAACTAAAAACAAGAGCAATATCAAGGAAATAAGACTGTTGTACTTTCATCGCATAAATAACAATCATCATGATCAGCTTTGAAGACATGAGGTTAAGGCCTAATAAACGATCTGACATTGAAGGACCAATAAACACTAGCGCGCCACTGGCAAGCAGCAAAAAAGCAAGTAACAATAACACAAAGTCTAAGAACATATTTCAGCCTCCATCAAGATTTTTTCGAAAGACCCTTTGATTATTTCACCTGCTAATAAAGAGTCATTAGTCTGACAATTAATCCATAATACAGTCAGTTGATTGTCAGTGATATCTAATGTAACTGTTCCAGGTGTTAAAGTGATAGAATTAGCTAGCATCACTCTAAGAAAGTCATTGTTTAATTCAGTATGAATCAAAACAATACCGGGTTGCACTTGACCTGTCAATATTGTTTTAATGGTAGAAAAACCAGAGCAAAAGATTTGATAAACTAGAAAAAGAGTATATTTAAACAATATGTTAACATTGATTCGGTAGACTTCATTATAGTTAACTAAAGTCAAGTATTTTTCAGACAATAATAAGGCAATATATCCAAGAAAAAGCCCAATACCAAAATGCATCCACGAAACTTTTTCGTTTAACACAATCCATAACAAAGAACTTATTAAGATAAACACACCATTATATATAATTCGATGTTTATTCATAAATCCTCCTTTTAAAAATAATTTCTAGTATTATACCATAGAAAAACAAATAGGACATTTATATATAGATTATACTTAGGTAAATGAAGATGGACACCATAAATCCAGTTAACGATAGGCAAATGCCATTAAAATCCAATTCAAAAAGTTTTAAATATTTAAAAAAGGCGGTTTTTAAGACAAAGTACTTATAAATTAGGTAACCAACAGCTAGGGATAAAATGTAAATAGCGCCTTTTTCTAGTTGAGATAAAATGGGAATGGTCATTTCTTGATTAAAAAGAATGCTTATGAGTGATTGTCCCCAAATGCCCCCTATGACACAAATAATTCCTAATACAAGGATACTTGTGTTTTGAAATCCATTGACTAAAGGTTTTTTAGTATGTGCAACTTGTTTATCAGGCAAAAAAACATGAGAATATTTAATGAAAGAAATGATGGTGCCTAGGTTGATTATCATGATACCCCATTCCATAAATGAATCTTGAGTACCGGTTTGTATAAGATATTTAGAAATACTACCATTAAAAAAAGGAGCACCGGTAATACCGAGGACTGCTAATAATGAGGCCCAACCTGCTACAGGCATAGTATTCAAAACACCTCGTATTTGCCAAATGTTTCTTGTCTTATAATGATCTATCATCATCCCTGCCCCTAGAAACAAGGTGGACTTAAAAAACGCATGATTCATAATATGATAAATACCACCCCAGTAAGCATATTCAGTAGGGTAATTGAGACCCACCATAATCAATCCAATCTGTGAAATTGTATGATAAGCTAAAATAAGCTTAATATCTGTTTGAGCGATGGCGAGCATAAAGCCAACAATGGCGGTGATGAAACCAACCACTAAAAAAAACGGACGACCATCGATGACAGGGTAAAACAAGTGGCTAATCCTTAAAAATAAATAGACACCCGTTTTAACATAAAGACCTGACAAGATTCCTGAAACCGTAGAAGGAGCACTAGGTGTCCCATGAGCCTTTGGCAGCCAACTAAAAAGAGGCATAATCGCAGATTTTAGACCTACTGCGGTCATCATCAAAGCATAAGGGAGAATTAGGGTTGCAGGATTAGTCACTAAAGGCATTTTTTCATGTATAAGGCTTAAATCTAACACACCAAATGTGCGATACATAAAAGCAATACCAAACAAGAAAAAATTCATAGCAACAATATTAACAAGCATATATAAAATACCATCATAAACAGATTGTTTATCTTGTTTAAACATAATTAAAATGCTGACAACAATGGTAGCCACTTCAATTAAAACAAATATATTAAATAAGTCGTTGCTTAGAAAAATTGCAGATATTAACGACTGTAAAATGAGAAACAGAAATAGAAACAAGCGATTGGCGTACTTAGCCTGATAATCATACATCAGCATAACAAAAAACATAAACGAAGTAAGCATAAGTAAGGTCATAGAGACAAGGTCTCCATACAAAACAATGCCATAATGACCCCATGATCCTAAACTATTCATTATAGTACCAAAGTTCTTTACATAGATAAATCCATGAACAGAAGCAACAAATAAAAAACCATGAATAAAAACAACGAAGCGTTTCATATATTTCCATCGAAATAAGTATAGGAGTGTGCCTGTTAAAATAGGTAATACAATATAGACATTAAGGTTAATCAAGGGAATCCTCCTTATTTAGAGCAATAGATCATGTTTAAACCGTAACTCTTGGTATTATAACACAAAAAAAAGCGAAAAAAAACTCATATTAGATGAATAACAGTGTCAAGACACTCAAGTCTCAAGTGAGATAATACCGTTAGTAATCGGATAAAAAGTTAACAGAAGTTTAACAAAATATGGAAAACCTTTTCCATTCGTGTTATAATTAGAAAAAAGAATTGGAGGCGGTTACAATGGTCAAGCTAGTATGTGGTTCAAAAGGAACCGGCAAGACAAGAACAATGGTAGAGATGAGTCATGAAGCTCTTAAGACAGCGAAAGGCAAAATATTCTTTTTAGAAGCAAACAATAAACATATTTTTGATTTGAATTATAACATAAAGTATATTAATACTAAGGAGTATGGGATAAAAGGGGCAGAGCAATTTCTAGGATTTGTCTATGGGGCATTAGCAGCAGATTACGATATTGAACTCATGTATATTGATGGTCTGTATAAGGTAGCAGATATTGATCTAAGCAATCTTAAGTATGTTGTAGAAGAATTAGAAAAAGCATCAGAAAAATTCGAAGCAGATTTTGTTATGAGTGTGAACCACGATAAAAGTGAAATGCCTGAAGAACTAGAAGCATACGTTCTTTAATAAATAGAATAAAAACCATATTAAATATAGCACTCCTCTGGGAGTGCTATTTGACATGAAAACAAGTAATAACATTAGTGAATAATCAGTCCCACAATAACAACATTGCTTTAGATACAAATAGCAATTTTTGTTGTGTCACTGCTTAGATTCTGCTAGAATCTTTCTAATGAAAGGAATGAATGCGATGATTAAAAGTTTACAGTTTGTTGAAAGAATCAAGCAAACTCTGCCTGATGAGTGGATGAATCTAATGAACGTTCTTGAGGAAAAACCATACAGAGGAATACGAAGGAATCCATTAAAAGTAGGAGAAAAAAGATT
>SKID01000304.1 GCA_007116605.1 Tissierellia bacterium | reverse complement strand
TGTCAAAAGCCACCGCTTCACCAAATCCATATGTCTCATGCATTACTATTGTAATAGCTGCTGTCAATGTGGTTTTACCGTGATCAACGTGTCCTATGGTTCCAATGTTTACGTGGGGCTTATTTCTTTCAAACTTAGCTTTTGCCATGTTATTTATCCTCCTAAAAATCAATTATATAATTTACTTCATAATATCTTCTGCCATTTTGGCTGGTACTTTTTCGTAGTGATCAAATTGCATTGAATAATTTGCACGACCTTGTGTTAGCGATCTTAATGTTGTAGCATATCCAAACATCTCTGACAATGGTACAAATGCATCCACAACTTTGATGCCATTTCGGTCAGTAAAACCATCGATTCTACCTCTTCTAGAGCTAATGTCTCCCATTACATCGCCTAAATATTCATCCGGCGTCAAAATTTCTACCTTCATATATGGCTCTAATAATATGGGGCTTGCTTTCTTTGCAGCATCTTTAAATGCCATCGATCCTGCAATTTTAAACGCCATTTCACTAGAATCAACTTCATGGTATGATCCATCATAAAGAGTCACTTTAAAGTCTATCGTAGGATAACCGGCTAATACACCGTTTTCTGCTGCTTCTCTCATACCATTCTCAACTGCTGGGATATATTCTCTTGGTATCACACCACCTGTAATTCCATTAACAAACTCAATCCCTTCACCTGGTTGTTTTGGCTCAATAATAATTTTGACATGTCCATATTGACCTTTACCACCTGATTGTCTTGAGTACTTACACTCCACATCGGCCGTCCCCTCAATAGTTTCTTTATAAGAAACTTGAGGTTTTCCAACATTAGCTTCTACTTTAAATTCTCTTAGCAACCTATCTACAATGATTTCTAAATGTAGTTCTCCCATGCCTGCTATAATCGTCTGTCCAGTCTCAGGATTTGTATAGGTTTTAAATGTCGGATCTTCTTCGGCTAATTTTTGTAGACCAATACCCATTTTTTCCTGGCCTGCTTTGGTCTTAGGTTCTATAGCCACTTCTATAACTGGTTCAGGAAAAACCATTGACTCAAGAACAACAACTCTATCAGGAGAACAAAGTGTATCGCCTGTTGTGGTATGTTTAAAACCGACTGCCGCTGCAATATCTCCAGAATATACTTTTGTCATTTCTTCTCTTTTATTGGCATGCATCTGTAAAATTCGTCCAACACGTTCTTTTTTGTTTTTAGTGGAATTAATGATATAACTTCCTGATTCCATAATGCCAGAATAAGCTCGGAAGAAGGTCAACTTACCAACAAAAGGATCTGCCATTATTTTAAAAGCTAGGGCTGCGAAAGGCTCTTCATCACTTGAGTGTATTTCAAGATCCTCACCTTTTTCAGTTTTGCCTACAATAGCCAAGACATCTGTTGGGGCAGGTAAATAATCGACTACAGCATCTAGTAATAACTGAACACCTTTATTTTTGTAGGCAGATCCACAAAGAACCGGTACAATATCAACTGCAATCGTCGCTTTTCTAATCGCCTCTTTTAGTTCTTCAATGCTAATCGCTTCACCTTCAAGGTATTTCATCATTAACTCATCATTATGATCTGATATTGCTTCTAGCAGTTTTTCTCTATACTCTTCTGCTAATTCAAGATAGTCTCCAGGTATTTCTATCACTTCAATGTTTTTACCTTCTTCATCGTGGTAAATCTTAGCATTCATTTCCACTAAATCAATAATTCCTTGAAAATTCTCTTCAGATCCGATAGGTAATTGAATAGGCACAGCATTTGCCTTTAAGCGTTCAACCATAGTCCCTACTGAATAAGTAAAGCTTGCACCCATCTTGTCCATTTTATTCACAAAACAGATTCTTGGCACTTCATATTTATCAGCTTGTCTCCAAACAGTCTCACTTTGGGGCTCAACGCCATTTTTAGCATCAAATATGGCTACTGCACCATCTAAAATTCTTAATGACCTTTCAACCTCTACGGTAAAATCAACGTGTCCTGGTGTGTCTATTATGTTGATCCTTGTATCCTTCCAAGCACACGTAGTTGCAGCGGAAGTTATGGTTATCCCTCTTTCCTGCTCCTGCTCCATCCAGTCCATTTGAGACGCACCTTCATGAGTTTCTCCAGTTCTGTGAATTCTACCAGTAAAATACAGAATTCTTTCAGTACATGTTGTTTTTCCTGCGTCTATATGCGCCATAATACCAATATTTCTTGTTTTTTCTAAAGGATATTCCCTCATAACTTGCCTCCTAATTTGTAGAGGTAGAATGAAGTCATTCTACCATCTAAAACTAGCAAATGCTCTGTTTGCTTCTGCCATTTTATGGGTGTCTTCCTTTTTCTTGACACTTGCTCCAGCGCTATTGGCAGCATCCATTATTTCTTTTGCTAGTCTTTCTTTCATTGTTCTTTCGCCTCTTTTGCGAGAGTAATTTACTAACCATCGCAAACCTAAGGTTTGTCTTCTTTCAGGTCTTACTTCAATGGGCACTTGATAAGTCGCTCCACCTACTCTTCTTGCTTTAACTTCTAATACAGGCATGATATTGTTTAAAGCCTTATGAAAAACTTCTTTTGGATCATTGCCTGTTTTTTCTTCAATCATTTCAAAAGCGCCATACACAATTTTTTGTGCGACACCCCTTTTACCATCTAACATTAGTTGATTAATTAGTTTTGTAACAATCTTGTCTTTGTAAATGGGATCTTCCATTACTTTTCTTTTGGGTACATGACCTTTTCTTGGCACTACGCTTCCCTCCTTAATATTAATTTAAATCATAGGTACTCGACTTGATTAATTCATCAAGCCGCTGTGCACAAAATGCGATATCTATTATAAGGCTATTACACATATATAGTTTTTGCATAGTGTGCCGATTATTTGTTATGCTTTTTTAGGCCGTTTCGTACCATATTTAGATCGACCTTGGTTTCTCTTATTAACACCTGATGTATCAAGAGTACCTCGAACAATATGGTATCTAACACCTGGTAAGTCTTTAACTCTACCGCCCCTTATCAAAACAACACTGTGTTCTTGAAGGTTATGTCCAATTCCTCCAATATATGCTGTTACTTCACTACCATTCGTCAAACGAACTCTGGCAATTTTCCTTAGAGCTGAGTTTGGTTTTTTAGGGGTTACAGTTTTCACTGCTGTACATACACCTCTTTTTTGTGGTGAACTCGTGTAGACATATTTCTTTTTCATCGTGTTATAGTTCACGTTTAAAGCTGGTGACTTAGACTTTTTAATCGTCTCTTTTCTTCCCTTTCTTACCAATTGGTTAATGGTTGGCATTCAAGCACCTCCTTCTTTATTTTTTATATTAAAACTGCAACAACAGCTGCGTTTACATCTATTTGGCACATGCGACCTAATTCTTTCTTTTTGTCCACATACACTAAGGGTATTTTCTTTTCTTGGCATAGCGCTACCACATCGTCAATTGAATGAACGTCTGCATCCGCAGCGATATACACTTTGCTAATTTTCGATTGCATGAGCAATCTTTTTGTTTGTTTTTTCCCAACGACAAGATTTTCTAAATTCTTAAAATCCTCAGGATCCACCTAACCACCTCTCAAATATTTTGAAGATTATATGTTTCGCTACATATAATCTTCAATTTCGACCTTATGATTAGAAACACTCAAACATTCTAACACCTGATTTTTCACATGTCAACTATATTTTTATTATTCAATTAAATTTTATCGGCTATAGATCCTTCTTTAATCTCTGGTTCTATATCTTCAGGGACAGCATTGACTAATACACGATCATACCGTTTCATACCTGTACCTGCAGGGATGAGTTTTCCTATAATCACATTTTCTTTTAATCCCATTAATCGATCAACCTTGCCTTTAATTGCTGCATCTGTCAGAACTCGTGTTGTTTCTTGGAATGATGCTGAAGACAAGAATGAATCTGTTGCTAAAGAAGCTTTAGTGATCCCTAATA
>SKID01000278.1 GCA_007116605.1 Tissierellia bacterium | reverse complement strand
TTTTATCTAATATTGGAATGCTTGTTAGCTCATGTTTTTGAAGCATGAGTTTAAACTTTGGAATTTCTCTGAAGCTTTCTTCTATTTCTTGTAAGCCTTCGTCTTGGAGGGTCACCCACTTATTAAAATAACCTTCTAGGGCTTCTTTTGGATAAAGTTTATTGATGATTATAGCATCTACATTATAATCATATAAATGTAAACAAGTAAAGTTGCGCTTTGTTTCTTTGATGACAATCTTTTCTGGTGTTGTGACAATCCTAAGTGATAAAACATCTTTATTTAACATTAGCTTTTGCAGTCGCTCAAGTTTATCAAATAGCACTTCAAACTCTGCAAACAAAGAATCTTTAGGCATTGGAATCTTTGTTGTTTTTTGTATGATTGGTCCTGCTAGTTGATTCATTTTTCTTTTCATAGGTAACACTTTTTCAATCATAGTCCCAAACACTTCTGGGAATTTTAAAAGTGACAATGTTTCACCTGTAGGCGCACAATCTACAATAACGACATCATAAGAATTTTCTTCATAAATATCCAGAATTTTAAACAATGCAAATAGTTCTTCAAGACCTGGAAAAACCAGCAATTCTTCTACTTCTATGCCATCTTGAGCCCGAGATGTAATCAGACTTTTTATATAACCTTGCATTTCTCCCCAGGCTCTCTCGCTTTCAACTACCACATCTACTTCCATGGCGTGGAGATTTTCCATAATATAAGTAGGTTCATAGGATAATTTGACTTGTAAGGAATCTGCCAAACTATGGGCCTGGTCCGTACTCATAACAAGCACTTTTTTGCCTTCCTTCGCTAATTTTATGGCTGTGGCAGCTGCGATACTAGTTTTACCTACGCCACCTTTTCCTGTATAAAGTATGATACGCATTTTTTATCCTCCCTAATCGATACTGACCTTTTTTATCCCTGTATTACTCTGTGTCTCATCCTGTTGATTATCACAAAGTGTTTCTATCAGCATTGCTTTCATTTCATTGCCAATGACTTCTAAGTGTTTATAGGTGCGTTCTGGCACCATTAATTGTACAATTTCTTTTTTAAGCTTAAAAATTTCCATGACTTTTCCTAAGATTTCCGCTTCTTTATTGTTCATAATTATACTCCTCTTCATTACTGCCCGACGTTTGTCAGTCGTCAATAAAATGACTACGGCAGATGGTTAAAGTCTATCAACCTATACTGCAATATGCACTGGTATGGGAAGGGTACTGGCATACCCTTAGCTTGGGAGCTGTCCAAAGCAGAAGTGAATTGAGGACGGTAAGATACCCAAGAATCCCACCCATTCATGCGTGTTGAGTGTCAACCTAAGCTCAATGTTATCATTAAATTTTGATCTGTAAATTTTGCTCCTGATATCCGATAGTTTCTCAGAGCATTAGGTTTTGATATATTGCGTTTGAAATTTCCTACTTTAATGATAATATCATTGGTTGATTCATGCATGTCTAAGGCTTTTGAATCAATCGTTGGAAGGAATATCTTTAAAATATAGTCTTCACCAGACTTTACATAACTTTCACCTTTTTGAATTTTAATAGCCTCAAACACATTCCAACCCTTTAGAGTGGTATCTTCAATTCTTGTGATGCCTTCTATGCCCTTTAGTTCAGAATCAAACCATGGAATCTGATGAATGGGTACATTGGCAAAAATGGCTTCTAATTCATCAATGTATTTGTGCTGAATGTCTAACCAATCATCAAAGAACACATTATCTATATCTTTTGGCAAAACGCGATTAATAAAAAGACTATCTACATGAAAATTATATAAATTCATATACATATAGTTCCGCTTAGTCTCTTCTACCACCATCTTCTCAGCCATTGCAACCAATCTAATGGATGTAATGCTACTATCTTTTAATAAGTCTTGTAATTTGACCAGTTTGACAAATAGTTTTTCGATGTCTGTCAGAGCATCCTTGTCTGGTAAATCAATTTTAAAAACAGCTTTTGAAATGGGTGATAGCACTCTCATCGCAATTTTACCTACTGGGAAAAACTTTTCCATATACCAAGAAAGCAGTTCAGGAAACTTTAGTAATGTCAGCGTCTCTCCAGTTGGTGCACAATCTACAATAATGTGATCATACTTTCCTTCTTCATAGATATCTAAGATCTTGAGAAGTGAAAACAGTTCATCCATGCCTGGAAATAAATTAAAAGCTTCAATTGTGTCCATTGGTAATCCAGAACTATTGAGCAAATTAATAACAGCTCTTTTCATGTCCTTAAAATCATGATCCATGGTGTAATTAGGGTCAATCTCTAGGGCATCAAGGTCTTCTGTAACTTGACAGATGCTTTTTCCAATAGGCATATCAAAAACATCACCTAAATTATGTGCCATATCGGTACTCAATATGAGTGTTTTCACGCCACTCTTAGCTGAATGTATGGCATGTGCCGCTGCGACGCTAGTTTTTCCAACGCCTCCTTTTCCTGTAAATATTAAAATTCTACTCATTTTAACCTTCCTTTGCAATATATGTTTATGTTACGATGCTTTACTGCGTTTAAGCTCCACTACTGAAAGAGGATAACTGTTTCAAACATTAAGAGGTTGCTCAATATATTTTAATTTAAAACCCTATTGATTCTAACAAAGAATAGTTCTTGATTCGAAGTATTTTGTTTGAACATAGCCACCTACAGGTGGCCTTATGTTTAACCAAGACTACTCAATTGTAATTTTTTTTAATTTCTTTTCTTCTACAGCTATCTCTACTTGATTGCTACTGATTAAAGCAATCACTTTACCTACTATATTTGACATCATTGTCAGTTCATTAGGATTTAATGACCCTATGACCATTTGAGCATACTTTAAAAACATATTGATGATGTCACTAATTTGTTTTTGTCCAAAATCTGTTAATATAATGGTCACTACTCGCTTATCCTGTTGACTACGAATACGCTGTACCATTTCTTTTTTTTCCATTCGACTCACTATGCCCGTCACTGTATTAAGAGGGGCATTCAGATATTCTGCAATTTGTGTCATGTTGACATCAGCTTGACGATATAACAGCATTAACACAAACATTTCATTTTTCGAACAATTCATAAAGATATTGTCCCAAACTTCCTGAGAAAAGACGATTCTTACTTGATCAATCAAATCAAACATTGAATTTTCTAAGTCATTAATATCAAACCTCAAATTACTTCCTCCTTCGAACTAATTTAATTCTACATCCGAAGTATTGTTTTGTCAAGGTTTATTTTGTATCATCACCTGTTATAAACAAAAAATGTACTCAATATGCACCAAATCTCTATGACTGCATCTTTAAAATTGGTTCTGCACCTTTAACTTTTTTACATTAGCTGTTTTTATTATAGTCGTAAAATAAGGGTTAAAGAATAGTCCCTAGGCTGGTTTTCTCTCCTCTTTAAGGTGAATTTTTCTAAGACTTTGGACTGATATCATCATTTGTGCAATGACTAACAGTGATGAGATTCCCCTAATAAAATAAGCGATAGTTAGCGTAGCATATCTAGATAACGATTTCTAACTTTCCGGTGGCCTTTTATTGAAATTCCTATCAATGCACAATAGTAAGCGGTTATGGGAAATACGTGTGGTATCCTTTTTTACTAACACGAAAGGAGGCAAATAACCACATAATGGGCGAGCCGTTCACTGTTTTATCCTTGTTGATAATAAGAATGGAGTCGTGAATTGGAAAGATATCGATCTGCAAAATAAAAATAGCGCCTCTAGCTTATTGCAACTCAGGATTGTTTTGATCCTTTACTGTAATAAGCTAGTAGCGCTATACTTTTAAGGTGTAAAATTATTGGAAAGACTTACAGCAATTCATGGCTCCATCAATAGATCCATGATCATCTGAAAAACATCGGATACAGCGTCTTGACTTAAATTGAATGAGTTCTACATCTTTAGACAAGAAATGCTCTTTAATAGGCTCAGTATTCATTAAGTCCG
>SKID01000051.1 GCA_007116605.1 Tissierellia bacterium | reverse complement strand
TTGAAGTGGCAAGATTGCCAAAAGATGTTAAAGTAGAAATTGATGCCATTGCTGTTAAATAGTACAAAATGAGTTGTTTAATTGAAATGAATTGGATGGGAAGCAAGTCCCATCCAATTTTTTCATCTAATGGCTTAATCCCTTAATTAATCGCCATAACCTGTGAATATATCTGTGATAATGTGCTGAGATTCTATGCCTAGTGAAATAAGCTTCTCAGTTAGAAATTTATTCATACCTGGTGTTCCTGCGATATAATATAAGGATTCGTTCTGATGATCTTTAGCATATGATTCTATTTTTTCCGTAAAGATATTGCGATCAGAAATATATTGTAAATGGACACCAGAAAAGTTGTTGTTGATTGTGTTAAGATCATGCTCATAAGCAAATTCTCCTCGGTCATCAGAGTATAGTATTTCTAGAGAACAAGGATTTTCTTTGCTATACTCTACTTGTTTCATAAAAGCTCTTACAGGAGTAATGCCGATACCTCCTGCCATAATGCATGTAGGTTTAGATAAGTCATTAAGTAAAAACTTCCCTACTGCACCATCAATGGTCATGGTATCTCCCGCTTTTAACTGCAGCAAGTGTTTTTTGAAATCACTAATAGGCTCTGCGATACGTGTGGAAAAAAGCATTTTATGTTCTTCTTCTACTGAAGCGAAACTGAAAATTCTAAAAGATTTACCTGTCATCTCTAAATCCTGTGTAAATCTGAAAACACCGTGTTGGCCAGGTAGCCAATGGAATGTTTCAGGCACTTCAAAAACAAATGAATAGATATCACTAGTTTCTTGAATCATTTCTTTAAAAGTAATCATTGTTTTTTCTTTTATCATAATAGCCTCCTTTTTCATAATTTTATTATAGCATGAAATAATAGAGTAGCAATCATAAACTGCTAGATGATCACTAAACAAATAGCAATCTATTGATTTTAATGAGTAAATAGCATAAGATAATGAATTATGATAATAGTGGAGGATGTTATGAATAAAAAGATATGGATTACTGAAGTAGGTCCTCGTGATGGTCTTCAAAACGAACAGCAGAAGCTTGATATTCATACGAGAATTAATTTAGTGAATGAAGCGATTGAAGCAGGATTTCCAGCGGTAGAGTTTGGATATTTCCCTTTGGAAGGGAAAGCGCCAAACCTAGCGTTTTCGGAAAAAGTGTATATGGGATTAAACTCAACAGACAAAGCTCAACTCAAGGTGTTAGTAGATGATATTCACGGTTTAGAAAAGGCCATTAATTTAGGGATTCAACATGTAAAAATGGCTGTTTCTGTGAGTGATACCCATAATTTAAAAAATTTAAGAATGCATTATTGGGAAACAATTCAGAGCTTTGAAAACATGGTCAAAACAGCAAATAAATATGGTGTGTCTTTATCTTGTGCTGTGTCCACTTCTTTTGGATGCCCGGTAGAAGGGAAAATGTCAAAAGAAAAAATAGACCACCTTGTTTCACAATTAGTAGGCCTTGGAATTCCAGAAATATTTATTTCAGATACTGCAGGTATGGCAAACCCTAAAGAGGTGAAAGAGGTGTTTGGGTACTTTATTAATAAATACACAAACACAGAATTTAGTGCACATTTTCATAATACACGGGGTATGGGTCTAGCCAATGTTTATGCTGCACTTGAAACAGGAGTTACAAGGTTTGATAGTGCCTTTGGAGGTCTTGGAGGATGTCCATATATCAAAGAAGCTAAAGGAAATGTGCCTTCAGAAGATATGATCCATATGTTTGAAGAAATGGGTCATAATACTGGCATCAAATTGAAAGAAGTTTTAATGATATCTAAAAACCTTGAGATATTATTTGATAAAAGTATGAGTAGTTATATTTTAAAAGTGTCAGAAAGTCTTTTCAATTGAAGTAATAGATGGTTTTGTTGTATAATATAGATAGCGAGTAGAAAACAGCAAAACTGATGAACGATTATGTTTTCTCAAATTGAAGACAACAATTGCATAAACAATAGGGCAAGTCGATGAGAGACTACAGAAGGCATGGGTTCATTCGTTTTGGATGAATCATTTGCTATGTAGTCTTTTTTAATGGTAATAGTGGAGGTGGGCATGAATATTCATGATAAGATTAATCGAGTAGATGGAATTTCAAAGATTAATGGTTCAGCAAAGTATATTGAAGATATTCATTTGGATGAAGTTTTCCATGCCAGGACATTAAGAAGTGGCATTGCAAAAGGACGTGTTAAATCTATTGACTATCCTGTTGATTACGAAGACATCATTGTTGTAGATAGTCATGATATCCACAAAAACGAAGTGCTAATGATTACTACAGATATGCCTGTTTTTACACCATCAGAAGTGACTTATGTGGGAGAGCCACTGAGTCTCATTTTAGGTAAAGACAAGCACCGAGTCATTGAGTTTATGAATCAGATTAAGATAGTCTATGAAGAAGATGAAGGCATTTTTGCTATGGATGCTTGTACCAAAGCTGAGGACATATTTTCAGAGTATGTCTATGAAAAAGGTAACATCCATGAATTAGAGTATGATGAAATTTTTGAAAAAGTTTACGAGACAGGCTATCAAGAACAACTTTATATGGAAAAACAAGGGATGATTGCCTCTTATGATGATCACATCCTAACGATTCAGGGTTCAATGCAATGCCCATATTATATAAAAAACGCGTTAATTCATGCTACAGGCTTACCAGATCATCGTATTAGAGTGATTCAAACAACAACAGGAGGAGCTTTTGGAGGGAAAGAAGAGTATCCTTCATTATTAGCTTGTCAATTGGCTGCTGCTGCCATGAAGGTGAGACAGACGGTTTCTCTTATTTTTGATCGACGAGAAGATATTTTGACAACAACAAAAAGGCATCCATCTAGAACGACGATTAAAAGCTATTTAAAAGACGATAAAATTTTAGGAATGGACATATTGTATGAAATCGATGGGGGATCTTATAGAGGATTAACGGATGTGGTTTTACAAAGAGGATTATTGACTTTAACAGGATGCTATAAAATAGACCATGTTCAAGTGAAAGGAAAAGCCTATCGTACAAATAATATTTTCTCAGGAGCCTTTAGAGGTTTTGGAGCACCTCAAAGCATGTTTGCTCTAGAACAACACATGAATCAATTAGCCAAAAAGTTTAAAGAAGACCCCATTAGTTATAGAAGAAAATATTTTGTCCAGCAAGGTGATTTATCAGCTACATCTGGTGTCTTTCATGAAAAAATCTTGCTCAATCAAATGGCAGATGCATTAATCCGATTGAGTGAGTATGATGATTTATTAGCCAAAAAAGAAAAAAATATGGGAATAGGGGTTTCTTTTGTGCCTCATGGGGGTGGTTTTACTGGAGATGGTGAAGCAGCTCATATTAAAGCCCAAGTGAAGCTTAAAAAAGACACATTAAATCGTGTCCATCTTTTAGTTTCTACTGTAGAAATGGGACAAGGGGCAAAAACTGTTTTGTCAAAAATCGTAGCGAGCACTCTGGAAATCCCAATTGAACAAATCGTTTATGACGATCCAGATACTTTCAAAGTCCCAGACTCAGGACCAACGGTGGCATCTCGAACCACTATGGTTGTAGGGGGACTCTTATATAAAGCAGCATTAGAGCTGAAACCTTTGATGAACAATCCTGCAGAAATCGTGATCACTAAGAACTACGTTCATCCAGAGGAAATTGTTTGGAATCAAAAAAGCTTAAAAGGAAATGCTTACTTAGCTTACTCTTGGTCAGCAGTGGTGGCTGTTGTTTATGTAGATCCCATTACCTGGGAAATTGATTGTCAAAAGTTGTATGGCATTTACGATGTGGGTGTGCCCGTAGATGAAAAAACTTTGTTGGGGCAAGTCCATGGAGGGGTAGCTCAGGGATTGGGTTATGGCATGATGGAGAAAATGGAAAGCGAGCAAGGAATATTGCAACATAATAGCTTTTCTTCCTATGCTGTGCCAGTGATGGCGGATATGCCTAAAATGGAAGTGGATTGGATATTCAATCCTTATCGAGAAGGTCCTTATGGTGCTAAGGCAGCGGGTGAACTGACATTGGTGGGTGTAGCTCCTGCCATAGCTGCAGCAGTAGAAGATGCTACCGGATTTGATTTATGTCGATTACCGATTATGCCCGAGGATTTAGTGAAGGAGGCTGAAAAATGAAAATCCCATTTCAATTAAACGGAGAACCCGTTGTAGCAGAAACAACTTATTCTATGCGATTATTAGATGTGGTACGTAATGAATTTGGATTAACAGGGACTAAAGAAGGTTGCTCTGAAGGAGAGTGCGGCGCTTGCTTGGTGTTTTTGGACAATAAGTTGGTCAACTCTTGCATGGTACCCATGAGCCATGTGGTAGGTAAAAAAGTAGAGACCATTGAAGGATTTGCGAAAAGTGAACGCTATCAAGTGATTGAACAAGCTTTTCAAAATCATGGTGCAGTTCAATGTGGCTTTTGCATTCCTGGAATGATTATGGCTGTTGAAAATCTCCTAAGAACCCAGACTGTTTTCACAGAAGAAATCATTAAAGAAAGCATGTCGGGTAATATTTGTCGATGTACAGGTTATCAGTTAATTTATGATGCTATTAAAACAGTTATACAGGAGGTGGTGGAATGATTCAATCCTATCGGCCTGAGACATTAAAAGAAGCATTGCAAATCCGAAATCAAATAGATTGCACTGTTTTTGCTGGAGGGACAGACTTGTATATTAGAAAACGACAGTGGCAAGGTGCAGAAAGAAGATTTGACAATGATTTGTTATTTATCCATCAATTATCTGAATTAAGGAAAATAGAGGTGTCAGATGAGGAAATAATCCTGGGTGCATGTGTCACCCAATCAGAGATAGAAGGGGACGCTTATTTACCAGAATTTCTTCGGATGCCCTATCGTTTAATGGGAAATCCAGCCATTCGAAACACAGCTACTGTGGGAGGTAATATTGTCAATGCAGCTCAAGTAGCTGATAGCTTACCTGTTTTATTTGCTTTAGATAGTCAAGTTGTCTTACAATCTATTCATGGGGAGAGAAAGATGCCTACCATGGATTTTGTAATAGGCAAATATAAAACAGGGATTCAAACAAACGAAATATTAACCCATGTCATGATACCAAAGAAAAATTGGACAGATTTTTACTATAGAAAAATAGGCTCACGGAAGCAAAATATTTTGTCAAAGCTGTCTGTCATTGTTCTCTTAGAAAAAAAGAATGATGACCTGACTAATCTGGCTATTTCAATAGGATGTGTTAACGAAAAACCCATTAGAGACCATGAAATTGAACAAGGTTTCTTAGAATCAGGTGCTATTAATCAACTGATTGACCAGCTTTATGATAAAATGGAAGGACAAAACGATAAAAGGTCATCTAAGGCGTATAGAGAAATTACCAGTCTAAAACTCATTAAGGACTATCTTGAAAAAAACAGTTGAAGAAAGGGGTGTTTTTTTGAATAAAGGAAAAGCGGTTTGGAACGTTAGTCAGGAAAAAGCGTTATTGGGATTTTTGCAAGATTTAATTCAAATACCGTCCTACAGTAGTCAAGAAGAGCAAGTCATCAAAAGAATTCAACAAGAAATGGAAATGCTGAATTATGATGAAGTGAAAATTGATGATATGGGAAATATATTAGGGCGAATAGGTTCAGGTGAAAAGGTGATCGTTTTTGATGGACATATTGATACCGTTGAAACTGGACTGCTTGAAAACTGGACGAAAGCCCCCTACAGTGGAGAAGAAGATCATCAGTACATTTATGGTAGAGGTGCATCCGACCAAAAGGCAGGATTTGCTGCAGCAGTACATGGGGCAGCATGGGCAAAAACACAAGGCAATCTAGAGGGTGTTACTCTTTGGGTGACAGGCACTGTTCAAGAAGAAGATTGTGACGGACTTTGTTGGCAATATATTTTAGATGAAAAATTGATTTCACCAGACTTTGTGGTGATTACCGAACCTACCAACTTAAAAATTCATAGAGGGCAAAGAGGGCGTATGGAAATTCAAGTAAAGACTAAAGGGATAAGTGCCCATGGATCAGCCCCTGAAAGAGGAGAAAACGCTATTTATAAAATGGCGGAAATACTCAGTGAGTTAGAGTCTTTAAATCATCGCTTGACGGTGGACCCTTTTCTTGGAAAAGGAAGCTTAACCGTCTCGGAGATATTTTACACCTCGCCTTCTCGATGTGCAGTTGCAGATGGATGCCAAATTTCCATTGATCGAAGGCTAACACAAGGAGAAACTAAAGAGACCGCAATCCAGGAAATACAACAATTACCATCAGTGATAAAGCATCAGCCAGAGATTAGTCTTTATACTTACGACAAAGCCTCTTATACTGGTTTGCAAAAGAAAGTAGACTGTTATTTTCCTACTTGGGTGATTGAAGAGACCCATCCTTATATCGATATCGTAAAAAAAGCCTATGAAGAGGTGACTCACCAGAAGCCTGTTTTAGACAAATGGACTTTTTCTACAAATGGGGTTTCTATCATGGGACTTTATGGTATTCCTTGTGTGGGATTCGGTCCTGGTTTGGAAGAAGAAGCCCATGCACCTAACGAAAAAGTATTAAAAGAACAAGTGATAACGGCAAGTTTAGTCTATTCTAAAATACCACAAATATATGGAGGTCAAGGATGAATGGTACATTGAAGGGAAAAGAGTTTATCACTTTAAGAGATTGGAGCAATAGTGAGATTGATTTTTTATTAGATGTTTCTTTAGATCTAAAACGGAAGTTTTATATGGATATACCTACACCCTATTTGACAAACAAAACGATTTTTCTCATGTTTTTTGAGCAATCTACTCGAACACGAAACTCCATGGAAGCAGGCATAGCTCAGTTAGGAGGTCACGCCAATTATTTGGACACTTCCACGATGCAAATTAGTCATGGAGAATCAGCAAAAGACACAGGGATTATTTTATCCAGTTTTGGTCATGGCATCGCTTGTCGAAATTGTTTCTGGGAAATCGGCAACCAGTATTTAAACGAAATGGCGGAACACTCCAAGAGACCCATCATGAATCTACAATGTGACTTATATCATCCCATGCAAGGAGTAGCAGACTTGCTGACCATTCAAGAAAGATTTAAAGACACAAAGAAGCTCAAAGTATCGATTATATGGGCATATGCTACTTCTCATAAAAAGCCCATTAGTGTTCCTTTGACCCAAGCCCTATTATTTCCTAGATATGGCATGGAAGTCACTTTGGCTTATCCAGAAGGATTGGAGTTGCCAGATTGGGTTGTAGCGGAAGCAAAAGAGAATGCATTAAAGTATGGTGGCACATTCCAAATCACTCATGATATGGAGCAAGCCTATAGAGGAGCCCATGTTGTTATCCCTAAGAACTGGGGATCATGGAGTTCTAAAACACCAGATATAGATATTCATCAATTTAAAGATTGGAAATGTACTGAAAAAGTCATGTCATTAACGGATAAAGATAGCATTTATATGCATGCATTACCAGCAGACAGAGGCAATGAAGTTGAGGATTCGGTTATTGATGGTCCTCGATCCATTGTATATCAAGAGGCTGAAAATCGGTTGCACACGGCAAAATCAGTCATGATGCTGACATTATAAGCTAAAGGAGGCAAAAATGGTAAATAAAGTGCCGGTTGTAGGGCCTACCTATGAAGAAATGTTGCATCCATGGAAAATAAAAGGTGAGTTAAGAAAAGCAGCATTACAAAAAAAACAAGAAGACCCATTACACCCGTTAAACTTATACAATATCTCTTGGAGAAATGGAGAGGATAAAATCGGCTATTTTACTCTTCCACCTGCTTTTACAAATATTAAGGCAAATATTGTTGTCATGTATGCAAAAGATTTTCCTACAGGGAGCCATAAAGTGGGACCTACGTATTCCGTATTAACAGAAAAAACTGTCCTAGGAGAAGTGAATCCCTTAGTCCATGAACTAGTATGGCCTTCAACAGGTAATTATGGTGTAGGTGGTGCTTGGGTCAGTAGCCGAATGCAATATCGTTCTTTGGTGGTATTACCAGAAGAGATGAGTCAAGAACGATTTGATTTAATCCGCCAATATGGCTCAAAAGTCATTGCTACACCTGGATGCGAATCTAATGTAAAAGAAATCTATGATAAAACGAAAGAGTTAAAGAGAAATAACCCTGAAGAAATACGTATTCTAAATCAATTTGAAGAGTTTGCCAATTATCGTTTTCATGAATATGTTACAGGCAATAGCATGATTGAGTTGGTACAAGAAGAAAAAATTGGCAATCAAGAAATAGCAGCAGTCGTATTAACGGTGGGTTCAGCAGGCACCATAGCTAGTGGAGACCGTGTTAAAAGACGATTCCCAAATGCAAAAGTTATTGCGGGAGAACCTATTCAATGTCCAACTTTATCACTGAATGGATATGGAGGACATGATATTCAAGGCATTGGTGATAAACATGTCACATGGATTCATAATGTAATGAACTGTGATGGTGTAGTACAAATAGATGATATGGATTGCAAGTTGCTATTACAAGGGATAACAAGTGAAGAAGGACAGTCTTATTTTAAAGCACAAGTCGGCGAAGTGGATTGGGAGTTTATTAGAGACAAATTAGGTATTTCTGGCATTGCCAATATTATCGGTGCTATCAAAACAGCTAAATATTATGATCTAAAGTCGGGAGACAACATCATAACCGTTGCAACAGATGCATTGGATCGCTACCATTCTGTTCTTGAAAACATGACAGCCCTATCAAAACAAGATATTCATAGCCACTATCAGCGTATTATACGTTATCAAGAACCTTCCCTGTTTTTTGAAGGAGATCGCTATAATCGATTGCGATGGCATCATCTTAAGTATTATACTTGGGTCGAACAGCAAGGAAAAGAAGTTGCAGAATTGAACAATCAAATGGATCAATATTATTGGAAGAAAGAGGCAGCTTTAGTGTCTCAAATGGACGAAAAGATAAAAGCTTATCGGGTCGCCCATTCAAAAGAATTGAGTCAAATATTAGGAGTAGAAAATGTATGAGTTAGGCATCATTAATGGACGAATTTATCAAGGAAAAGATTTCAAACCTTTAAATATTTACGTGTCAGAAGGTGAGATACGAGAAATATCAAAAGAAAAGCATGAGTGTAAAGAAGTGATTGATGCGACAAAACGCATGGTGTTGCCAGGGTTGATTGATCCTCATGTTCATATGGCCCTAAACACAGGTAATGATATTTCTGCTGATGACTTCGTGTCTGGATCAAAAACTGCCGCTTATGGTGGTGTGACAACAATCATAGATTTTGTTAAACCAATAAGTCATGAAAATGAGTGGGAAGAGGCATTAAAGGAGAGACTTGAAGAAGCTCAGGATAGTTGTATTGACTATTCATTTCATGCAACTGCAGGAGAGTTTACAGGGAATCCAGAAGCATTAAAAAAGCTATGCAAAGGATCAGGAATTCCTAGTGTTAAGTTGTTTACTACCTATTCCGAATCTAAAAGAAGAAATAGCTATCAGGTGATTGAGCAATTCTTCGATCCGGAAATGGTCGTTTTAGTTCATTGTGAAGAAGAATCACTGATTAAAAGGCAGTGGAAAGAAGTAAAGACTTATGAGAAATCAAGACCAGTTATGGCTGAACGGGCAGCTGCCATGAAAATAGGTGAAATTGCAGAGAAAACCGGGCATAAAGCTTATATTGTTCACATCTCATCAGGTAGCACATTAGATGTTTTGAAACTTAATTTTAGGTCACTATTAGGAAAAACATTGTTTTTAGAAAGCAGTCCCCACTACTTTGCCTTGTCAGATATGAAGCTTTCCAATACGGATGGCCAATTGTATTTAGTAAATCCTCCTTTAAGAGGTGGAAAAGAGTTGATGAGATTACGTAATAGTATTCATTTAGTCGACACCATTGGTTCAGATCATTGTCCTTATCATACCCACCAAAAAATGGTATCAGACAATGCCTCCTTGGTGCCCAAAGGATTTGGAGGCATTGAACCCAGTTTTCCCATTATGTTTAACTTGTTTGGCGAAAAGATTATTCCTTTATATACTTCAAAACCGGCGCAGATATTTGGGTTGAAAAATAAAGGAGAGTTACGTGTGGGTAAAGACGCAGACATTATGATTTATGACAGTACTTTATCAGTAACCATTAAAGAGACACATTCTAATGGAGATTACTCTGTGTATGAAGGTTTGAAAATTAGAGGAAAAGTTGAAACAACCATTGCAAGAGGAAAAGTAATCATGCATCAAGGAGAGTTCTACGGAGGGCAAGGGCGTTTTATAAGGAGGTAATCATTTGAAAGCAATTATTAATGCGAGGCTATATGATTATGTCAACTACCATGAGTTAGGGTATATGATTTATGACGAAAGAATTCATGAGATCGGACCTATGAATCAGTTTAAATATAATATGGAGACTTATGATGTTAAAGGACAATGGGTAATTCCAGGTTTAATTAATTTTCATACCCATATTTATTCATCTTTGTTTAGAGGATTTCATTTTGATGTCAGCCCTCAATCTTTTCAAGAACTGTTGGAAAAGATTTGGTGGAAATATGATGACAGTTTAAAATTAGAAGACATAGGCATGGCTTGCGGTGCTTATTGTTTTGAAAGTTTAAGATCAGGAGTGACGGCTATTGTAGATCATCATGCCAGTGGTGAGATAAAAGGCAGTCTCAATGTGATAAGGAATGTTTTGAAAGGTCATTTTGGGATGAAAGGTATGTTTTCATTTGAAACAAGCGATCGTTATCATGTGCCTGATTGTTTGGATGAAAACAGGGATGCGGTACAATTGGGGGATGGCATTTTAGGATTGCATGCTTCTATGTCATTAAGCGATGAAACCTTATCAGCTTGTTCAGAAGAATTTGGGCAAGGTCCAATTCATGTCCATTTAGCAGAAAGTGATGAGGATGAAGCAGATGCAATGGATCAGTATGGAATCACGGCAACAGAGCGATTTCATAAACACGGCCTCTTAAATAAGGGTTCCATATTAGCCTATTGTGTCCACATTAATGAAAAAGAAGCCCAATTGATTAGTCAACAAGGTGCTATTGTGGCCTTAAACCCATCTTCAAATATGAATAATGCCGTGGGCATTTCCAATCTGTCTTTAATGAAAAAATGGAATATTCCAGTGGTAGTGGGAACAGATGGCTTGGGTGCAAATATCGCTAAAGAATGGCTAAATGTTTATTTTTTAAATAAGTTAAAAGACCAGAATTCTAATGGCATCCCCTTAGACAGCATGGGACAGGATCTAGTGTCAAGCTATGAGCTTTTTAATCATTTAAGTGGATCTCAAATAGGATTATTTAAAGAAGGGTATGATGCTGATTTTATGGTAGTAGATTATAAATCGGCCACCCCTGTTACAAAAGACAATGTTTTTGCCCATATTTTTTTCGGTATATTTGATTCATTAAGACCGAGGGATGTTTTTGTTCAAGGGAATAAGAAAATCAAAAATTATGAGCCAACGATCGTGTTTGACTTTAACGAAGAATTAGTGAAAGGATTTTGGAAAAGAATCGGGGGTAAAAATGAAATTAAAAGTTGAATTCTGCCATCATTTATTCAAAAACCCATTAATGCCAGCTTCAGGCCCTTTGACTGATAAATTGGAACAATTGGTTTTTTTTAATGATAGTCAAGTAGGTGCTATTGTCACAAAAACGATTTCAGTGGAGGGAGCACGTGTTAATAAGCCATGTATTGTGAATAAAGGGCATGGGATTTTCAACACAGAATTATGGAGTGAAAAACCAGCTTCTGTTTGGCGTCATGAAATACTTGAGAAGTTTCATCCTTTGAAAAAGAAACCTTTGTTTATTAGTCTAGGATATACCAAGAAAGACATGGAAACCCTTATTCCTTTATTCAACCCCTATGCGGATTTTTTTGAAGTGAGTACCCATTATAATATGGACGAACTTAAAGGGTTAGTGTCGACTATTAGACAATTGACAGATAAACCTTTCTTTATCAAACTAAGTCCCCATATACAAGATTATATAGATTTTGTTGGGACAGCCATACATTATGGAGCCACTGGAGTTGTAGCTATTAATTCAGTGGGACCTACCATGGCAATTGATTTACGTCAAAGAAAAACAATGATTGGATTAAAAGAAGGACAATCATGGATGTCTGGTGCTCCTATCAAGGCTATCGCATTACACCGTGTTGCCATGATTCGACAAGCCTTTCCGGAAGTCCCTATCATTGGTTGTGGAGGTGTGGAAAGACCAGAAGATATACTAGAATTTATTTTAGCAGGGGGACAGTTGGTTCAAATGCTATCCCATGCTCTAATCAAGGGTACGGACCGTTATGATCAGATAATCAAAAAACTACCCACTGTGATGGAAGACTATGATATTCCTTCGATGAAATCATTAATTAATACACAGCTATCATTCTCCAATGAAGGTCTTAATCACTATCCCTCCATTCATCAAGAAGCCTGCATCAAATGTCAGTGGTGTGTTAAAAGTTGTCCAGAAAAAGCCCTGTTTTTAGATGGTTACATACAATGCAAGGTTGATTTGTGTGTGTCTTGCGGGCTATGTGAATCCAGATGTCCTGTAGATGCCATTAAAGGGGTGCTATCATGTTAGATTATCAATTAAAATGTATTTCTTGTCAAAAATCCTATGAATCTGCATTTAATCGGTATTTTTGTGACGATTGTGGTCCATTAAAAGGAACTTTAGAAGTGATTTATGATTATGAACATATTCAATGGACGGCTCATGATGTTAAAGGGAGTATTAAGCAGTTTGAAAATTTGTTACCGGTGACTTTTAAGACAGGAATGGATGATTATGTGGGCGGGACACCATTAGTTCGCAAAAAAGACTGGTATGGTATCGAAGAAGTTTTGCTTAAATATGATGGCGTTAATGTTTCTGGTTCTTATAAAGATCGGGCGACCATTATTGCCTTGAACAAAGCCATAGAATATGGGATTAATACAGTTTTTTGTGCTTCTACAGGGAATGCTGCTTCCTCATTAGCCTTACTAGGAGCTTATACAAGAATGCAGGTGGTTATTTTTGTGCCCTCTTCAGCACCTAAGAATAAGTTGACACAATTAGTCTTATCTGGTGCAAAAGTATTTGCTTTAGACGGCACTTATGATGAAGCCTACGATCTTTCTTTAGAAATAGGCCTAAAAAAGGGATGGTATTGTCGCAATTCAGCCATTAATCCTTATTTATTAGAAGGGAAAAAAACAGGTGCTTTTGAAGTCTTTATTCAATACAATCATAAGGTTCCGGATTATTGTATTGTTCCTGTTGGAGATGGGACAGTGCTTAGCGGTATTTGCAAAGGTTTTATGGAGTTAAGAAAATTAGGCTTAATCCAAAAAACGCCTAAAATCATTGGAGTACAACCTAAAAATGCAGATACAATAAAAAGAGTCTATGAACAAGGCCCCCCCTATGAACCCAATCAAAGACAAGCTTCATCAGTAGCGGATAGTATATGTGTGGGTAATCCAAGAGATGTGATTAAAGCATGCAAGTATATGGAGGCACTAGAAGGGATTTTTCTGACAGTGGAAGATGCAGATATTTTAGAAGCAATCCAAGAAATGACAAAAGAAACAGGATTGTTTCCAGAGCCTGCTGGAGCAGTTCCCTTGGCAGCACTCAAAAAAATGGCCAACAGTGGCATCATAAAACCCACAGAGTCGGTCTGTCTTTTTGTAACAGGAAATGGATTAAAAGATCCAGATGCAGCAAAACCAGACCAACCATTACATGCTTACAATAAAGAAGAAATTATGGAAAGATTGGAGAGGATGGATTATGAATTTTGAAAAAATTAGTCAACCAGTCACCTTAGATGAAGCCTATAACCTCTATCAAAGCAATCCAAAGTCTGTACTTATAGGAGGAGGTGTTTTTTTAAGACTTCAAAAAACCCCATGCCCTTTAGGCATCGACCTTTCTTTGTTAACACTTGATGAGGTTCAAAGTCAAGAGCAAGGATGGCTTATAGGAAGTATGACCTCATTGAGAAGCCTTGAGACCAGGACGGATTTACCTAAAGCGGTCACTGTATCATTGAAACAAATTGGCGGAGTCGCTTTAAGAAACATGGCAACCCTTGGTGGAAGTGTCTGTGGTAAATATCCTTTTTCTGACATTAATACAGCTTTAGTCGCATTAGGGGCAAAATTGCACTTTTACAATGAACCTCCTGTTAGGATAACGGATTACTTTAATCAGCAAAAATCTAAAAGAAATATATTAACAGGCATA
>SKID01000167.1 GCA_007116605.1 Tissierellia bacterium | reverse complement strand
ATTGTATATTATAACACTAAATAGCAAATAATAAATAAAAAAAGTGGCCCTGATATTGAGCCACTGAATCATCTTCTATTTTTGATTTTCATCTACCCACTGTTTTGCTTCAATCACTGAATCTTCTGGAGGTATTGAAATACAAGTCTTTGGATCATGTTTGCTTGCTACTGCCCAAGCTTCAGGAGGGTTTGATCCCACTAATTTATTACGATTATTTTTCATTTGTAACACATCCTTAATAAAGATTTCATACTATTTAATATTTAATAATAACAATATATCACAATTGATAATGAATGTCAAGTAAATTCTAGATTTGAAACACGGGTCGGAAGTTAATTCCAACCAAGCAATGTCTTTTAAAACTCAATTAAAAGTGTTACAATTAACCAGATGATTTTTCACCCAAGGAGGCACCTTTGGAATGCATGGAAATGACTAGTCTCCATTTTGGAGACTACAAGCAACTGTTAAATAAAGTCTATGAAAACAACCCTTGTTATCGAGACAGTTTAAGTCGAACAGTCAAATCAATTTTACAAAGCAAACTTGAAATCTGCAATAGTTCTTGGATTCAAGGAGTAATGATAAAAGAAAAAGGACAGATTGTGGCAGCTTGTCTTTACTGTATCGTGGATCGCATGGAAGATACATTACAGATGGCTTACTTTGAATCCTTAGAAAACAAAGAAGAAGCCGTCCATTTATTAATAGATTATGGCAGAAAAATCGCCCAAGACCATGGCATTCAAAAGATACTCATAGGTCTAAATCTACATGTTAATTATGGATTAGGTTTTTTAGCTAGCCATTTTCAAACAGCCCAAAGTTTAGGAAGTGCGTATCACCCCCCATACTATGTCAAGTACTTTGCACCCTTGGCAACAGAAACCATAGACCTCATCAGCTATCAAGCCAATATGGGTTTTTTTGATTTCAAACTCAACCAAAGAGTTAAAGATAGAATTAGAAGCAAATATCAAGTTAGAAAAGCCAACTTTAAAAAATTAGAACAAGAAGCTAAGCATTATACACGAATTAACAACCAAGCTTTTCAGACACACCGTTTTTATTATCAACGCCGAGTAGAAGAAGACTTAGAACTATTCAAAGAATACAGACTGTTTTTAAAAGAAGAGAACTTGCTATTTCTCCAATATGAAGATGAGCCAGTAGGCTTCATGCTTTGGTATCCAGATTTTAATCAACTCACCAAACCAGGAGAAACCTTAGGAGTAAAAGCCCTTATAAAAAGTCGCCTCTTCCCAACAAAAATCAATCGCTTTAAACTAGTAGAACTGGGAGTTGTTCCAAAACATCAAAAATCCGGTGGCGTTTGGTTACTATTCGATCAATGCTATCAAATAGTCAAAGACCGTTATGAAATATGTGAATCCGGATGGATTCTAGATGAAAACAAAGACTCAAAAGCTTTTGGAGAAAGATGGGGAGACCAAATTTATAAGCAATACCAAGTATTTATGATACAATTAGGATGACTCACAGACTAAGCGCTACCAACCACCAAAAAATAAAAAGGAGTTCCGGCAATCATTCCAGTCCCATGACAAAGGTTGCCTGAAGAAAAAATGCAGGTTTATAATCACCCGGACCAATTACCCTCACTATGGGATGACATAGCAAAAGACAATCCCTTCCTAATGAGAGAGTCTCTAACCCATCTACACCAAGTGAATCCTTGTCACCAAAGGTATTACTTAGGAGAAGAAGGCTTTGTTTATGTCAAATATCGAAAGAAAGTCAATGCCTTGACCTTTTTTAAAAATTTCTCGATGAAGATCAATCTATCCATCATTGGAATTCCCATGTCAGTTTCCAGTCCTGGGTATGCATTCAAAGCTTCAGCAAAGCAAGCCATGGTGGCGTCCTTTTATAAGTCTAGTTTTTGGAGCATAGTACTCAATAGCCCAGACGAACTAGGATTACCTTGGGGACAAACATTGCCCGACTATTTGCTAACACTAAAAGGAGAAGAATTTGAAGATTATATGACCTCTTTGAGAAGTCATTACCGCTATCGTATCCAAAAAGCCATTAAAAAAGGGCATGCTTTCAATATCAAAGTAATTTGTCAATCAGAGACTTTTGATGAGAAAGACTATCGACTCTATGAAAGCACTTTTTCAAGAGCTCAATATCCACTAGAAAAATTATCCATAGATTTCTTTAAACAATATCCTGCTAAAATCATCCGAATCAGTTTGCATAATTCAGCAGTAGGATTTATTCAATATAAAGTGCATAAGCAAACACTTTACTTTATGTTTTGTGGATTCCATGAAAAAACAAATCATGACCATGATCTCTACATCAATCTACTAATAACCTTAGTGAAAGCAGCCTATCAAGAAGGTTGTACCAAGATAGACTTTGGTCAAACAACAGAAACAACCAAAATGAAACTAGGGGCAGAAAAAGTTGACCGAAAATTATATGTCACCAGTCGCCATAAGATGATTAAGCACCTAGCAAAATGGATTTTACCCCATATATCTTACAAAAGCGAAGAAAACACATTTCGTGTTTTCCGAGAAGACGAATCAACAGGAATCTAAGGTTCAGTTGCCGTTTTCACCACATCTGAACCCAAGAGTCCTGTTGATGAGTCGCCCATTATTGGATTCTTTGTTTCAACTTCAGCTCATTAAAGGATAAAACAAGCATCAGAGTCGCAGTATTGTTGATTGTGCCTAAGTGAATGAAAGGATTAATTATGTGTCCGATTCGCGCATTATGTGATCCTTTTCTTCATTTAAATTTTAAAAAGAAAAGGATCTAAATATTAAGCAGAGAGAACACTATTTCATCCTTGATACAAAGCAACGAGAACCTGTTTTATCCTGGTAAAGATACCGCATAAGGCATCAAATATGAAGCTACGAGGGAAATATATTGATCTAGAGTAGCGCCTTGTACTTTCATCCTCAAAGCAAAAACTATGCTTATGATTTTTTCATTATATCTGGTTGGAATCTTTCAAGCACTGTGATTAAAGATGGAATCATCACTAGCTGTATGACTATACCAGGCAATCCTGTAGTGACAGCACCCGTCAAAAAGACTAGGGGTGGGGCAAATCTAATTCCTAATAAGTTAACCAGTATTGCAACTACCATTCCCGCCACAATTCTTCCTACCAACATAGCAATCACTAGCGCTGGAATTTTGCCAATGCCTTTTTTGACACAGAGGGCAACGACCAAACCATACGTGGATAATTCAAACATCATGATGACTGCCATAGGAAAAATAGGAGGCATTCCAGTTAGCACGCTACTTAAAATAGGGGTCAATAAACCCACTATAAAAGCTAGTGGTGGCGCAACTAAATACCCTGCAAATAAAACTGGTAAATGCATGGGCAAAAAAACCGGGCCTGCACCGCCAACTGCATGAAAAGCCATTGGCATGAGAATGCCAAGTGTTAATAACATCCCTGATAAAACAAGTTCTTTAGTCTTACTTTCTCTCATTGTTTCCTCCAAAAATAAAAAAGCCATATAATGATTGTTTCATATCATTACATCGCTTCTGCAATTTAGTATAAGGATTCTTCCTTAGGGGTGACTTCTTGTCTCTGTCATTATAACAAAAAACCGTCTGGCTTGTAAACCATTACTCTGGCTGAATTTTTTTAATTTTAATCAAAAATTGTTTGACCGCTTCTTCGATATCATCAAGGTCTTGAATGTCTTGAGCTAATGTTTCCACTGGACAAGAACCTGTACGATCTCTATTTTCAATTCTAAGCACTCTTTTTTTATACTCTATCGGGATCTGATATAACTCTAATACGCTTAAAGCGCTTTCCGAAACAATCTCTGCGTAGATTGAACCGATTCCCATGTAGGCGTAAAACAAGGCCGCACCTTTACCAATAACTTTGTCTGCAGCTACAGTCTTTTTTAGTTCCTGTCCTAGGGCTTTCCAAGCACAATACAAGGGGTAAATCCCTCTTTCTTGACTTTTGTATATACATTCTCCATCTTTTACAATAGCCAATGTTAAATT
>SKID01000084.1 GCA_007116605.1 Tissierellia bacterium | reverse complement strand
TTTAGCATAGATGATATCAGAAGTTTTTATCATCAAAAAATTAATCATAATATTGAAAGAGAAATATTAAGGAAATCAAGTTTATATGGTCCTCACTTAGATGATATTGAAATTTTAATTAATCATAAAGATTCAAAAACATATGCTTCACAAGGTCAAAAAAGAACAGCGGCCTTGTCTTTAGTATTAGCAGAAATAGATGTCATTTATGAGGAAAAACAAAAATATCCTGTTTTATTATTAGATGATGTATTGTCAGAATTGGATAATCATCGAAAAAAAGACTTAATTGATTTAATTAAAGATGTTCAAACAATTATTACATCAACAGATGATACTGATTTATTAAATATTTTAAAAGACAGAGAAAAGAAAATATTTTATTTGAACCAAGGAAAAATTATAAAGATAATAGAATAGAGGTGTAACATGGCACAAAACCAGAATCATAGAGAATATGGAGCAGATCAAATACAAGTATTAGAAGGATTAGATCCTGTAAGAAAAAGACCAGGAATGTATATTGGTTCAACAGGACCTAGAGGATTACATCATTTAGTGTATGAAATTGTTGATAATTCTATAGACGAAGCATTAGCTGGTGATTGCGATACAATTAATGTGACTATCTTTGAGGATAATTCTATTAGAGTTGAAGATAATGGGAGTGGCATACCTGTAGAGACACATCCGAAAACAGGTAAGTCTACAGTTGAAACAGTGTTAACTGTCTTACATGCAGGAGGTAAGTTTAATTCTGATGCTTATAAAGTATCTGGAGGATTACATGGTGTAGGCATGTCTGTGGTTAATGCTTTGTCTGAATGGTTAAAAGTAGAAGTTCATAGAGATGGACATATTTATAGACAATATTTTGAAAGAGGAAAGCCTCAAACAGAATTAGTCATGTCAGGTAATACTAAAAAAAGAGGGACAATTATTGAATTTAAACCTGATTATGAAATCTTTGAAGATACTGTATATGACTATCCAACTTTACAATATCGTTTAAGAGAACTGGCTTTTTTAAATAAAGGGATACAAATTTCAATAGAAGATAAAAGAAATAATCAGAAAGATAAATTTTTATATGAGGGTGGTATTAAAGAATTTGTTGAATATTTGAACAAAAAAAGAACTCCTATCCATCAAAAAATCATTTATTTCGAAGGTGAAAAAGAAGGCAGTGTTATTGAGTTATCAGTGCAATATACAGATGCTTATTCAGAGAGTATCTATTCTTTTGCTAATAATATTAATACTCATGAAGGTGGGACTCACTTAAGCGGATTTAAATCGGCTGTCACTAGGGTATTTAACGATTATGCTAGAAAAAATAATCTAATAAAAGAAAAAGAAGATAATTTATTAGGCGAAGATATTCGTGAAGGTATGACTGCTATTTTGTCTGTAAAAATGACAGAACCTCAGTTTGAAGGTCAGACAAAAACAAAACTAGGGAATAGTGAAATGAAAGGTATTGTTGAATCCATAGTCAATGAATCATTGAGTATTTTCTTAGAAGAGAATCCTAAAGATGCAAAAATTATTATTGATAAGGCACAAAAATCAGCTAAAGCAAGAGAAGCTGCTCGAAAAGCGAGAGAACTAACTAGGAGAAAAAATGTATTAGATGGTTTGTCATTACCAGGAAAATTAGCAGATTGTCAAGAAAAAGATGCCAATAAATGTGAAATATTTTTAGTTGAGGGAGATTCTGCAGGTGGATCAGCAAAACAAGGGAGAGACCGTAGAACACAAGCGATTTTGCCTTTAAAAGGTAAAATTTTAAATGTTGAAAAGGCAAGACTAGATAAAATACTTAATTATGCAGAAATAGGTGCCATGATTACTGCTTTCGGTGTAGGAATAGGTGATGATTTTGATTTGTCTAAACTAAGATATGGTAAAATTATTATCATGACTGATGCAGATGTGGATGGTGCTCATATTAGAACTTTGTTATTAACCTTCTTTTATAGATATATGCGTCCTTTAATTGATGAAGGTCATATTTATATTGCTCAACCGCCACTATACAAGGTAAAATATGGGAAAAATGAATATTATGTGTATTCAGATAAAGAATTATCTCAGCTAGTTGAAAATGAAATTGGCAAAGAAAATAAATATACATTGCAGCGATATAAAGGTTTAGGAGAAATGAATCCAGAACAATTATGGGAAACAACAATGGATCCAGAAAAACGTATTATGTTGAAAGTAGAAGTAGAAGATGCTTTAGAAGCTGATGAAACTTTTACAACATTAATGGGAGACAAAGTAGAACCTAGACGTGAATTTATTGAGAATAATGCTAAATATGTGAAAAACATTGATATTTAATTGGAGGCAATGGAATGGATCAAGAAAAAGATTTAGATTTTGATAAAATAATTCCCATTAATATAGAAAAAGAAATGAAGAAATCCTACTTGGATTATGCCATGACGGTTATTGTCAGTAGAGCATTACCTGATGTAAGAGATGGATTAAAACCAGTACATAGAAGAATTTTATATGCTATGAGTGAGTTAGGTGTGACACCCGATAAGCCTCATCGTAAAAGTGCACGTATTGTAGGGGATGTATTAGGTAAGTATCATCCTCATGGTGATACGGCTGTGTATGATGCGATGGTGAGATTAGCTCAAGATTTTTCAACAAGATTTCCATTAGTAGATGGACATGGAAATTTTGGTTCTGTTGATGGTGATAGAGCAGCAGCTATGCGTTACACAGAAGCAAGAATGTCAAAAATTGCATTAGAAATGCTTAGAGATATCAATAAAGAAACTGTGAATTACAAGTATAACTTTGATGAAACTTTAAAAGAACCGACAGTTTTACCAAGCCGTTATCCTAATCTTTTAGTGAATGGCTCTAATGGTATTGCTGTAGGTATGGCTAGCTCTATCCCTCCTCATAACTTAGGGGAAGTGATTGATTGTACAATGAATTATATTGATAATCCAGATATTACCATTGAAGAAATGATAAAATTTATTAAAGGACCTGATTTTCCTACCGGGGCACATATTATAGGTAAAGAAAACATTAAAAACGCTTATAAAACAGGAAGAGGTAAGGTTGTTGTCAGATCTGTCACAGATATTGAAGAAATGAAAAATGGTAAAAATAGAATAGTTGTAACAGAAATACCGTATCAAGTTAATAAGGCTAAGTTAATTGAAAAAATTGCAGAATTAGTTCGAGACAAAAGGATGGAAGGGATAACAGATCTTAGAGATGAAAGTGACAGAACGGGTATGCGCATTGTCATTGAAATTAAAAAAGATTATAATCCTAATGTGGTTTTAAATAACTTATATAAACATACCCAACTACAAGATAGTTTTAGTATTATTATGATTGCTTTAGTAGATAATGAACCAAAAGTCTTAAATTTAAAAGAAATGATTCATTATTATGTGGCACATCAAAAAGAAGTCGTAACAAGAAGAACTCAGTTTGATTTAAATAAAGCAGAGGCAAGAGCTCATATTTTAGAAGGGCTTAAAATTGCTTTAGATAATATAGATGAAATCATTGCAATTATTAGAAAAGCCTATAATGATGCAGAAATCAAACTCATGGAAAGATTTAGTTTATCAGAAATACAAGCGAAGGCAATTGTTGATATGAGACTTCGTCGTTTACAAGGTTTAGAAAGAGAAAAGCTAGATCAAGAATATGCCGATCTGATTAAGCAGATTAATTATTTTCAAGAAATATTAGCTAATGAAATGTTATTAATGAATATTATAAAAGAAGAGTTATTAGAAATTAAAGAAAAATATAATAACAAGAGACGGACTAAAATCAAAGTTGATGAAGGTGAAATTAATCTTGAAGATTTAATCGAAGAAGAGGAAGTGGCTATAACTATTACAAAGTTTGGTTATGTCAAAAGATTGCCAGAAGATACTTATCGTATTCAAAGAAGAGGCGGTAAAGGAATTATTGGTTTATCTACAAGAGAAGGGGACTACGTCAAAGATATTGTAATCACGTCGACACATGATTACTTATTATTCTTTACCAAT
>SKID01000047.1 GCA_007116605.1 Tissierellia bacterium | reverse complement strand
AGATAATAAGCACTTAAAAATTAAATTTGATGCACTAGCCTCCCATGATATTACTTATGTAGGTATTGTTCAGACGGCTAGAGCTAGTGGGCTAGATGTCTTTCCGGTACCCTATGTACTAACCAATTGTCATAATAGTTTATGCGCAGTAGGAGGCACTATTAATGAAGATGATCATCTATTTGGTTTGTCTGCAGCTCAAAAATATGGTGGTATTTATGTTCCTGCTCACCAAGCGGTGATACATCAATACATGCGTGAAGAAATTGCTGGATGTGGCAAGATGATTTTAGGTTCAGATAGTCATACACGATACGGACCATTGGGAACAATGGCCATAGGTGAAGGTGGACCCGAATTAGTGAAGCAAATTGTAAGAAAAACATATGACATGGACTATCCTGAAGTGATAGCAGTTTATCTTAAAGGAAGACCAAGCCATGGAGTAGGACCTCAAGATGTGGCGTTAGCATTAATCAAGACTGTTTTTAACGATGGATTTGTAAAAAACAAAGTCCTTGAGTTTGTAGGACCTGGTATCACTAATCTGTCGATAGATTATCGAAATGGGATTGATGTTATGACCACAGAAACGACATGCTTAAGTAGTATTTGGATCACTGATGAAAAAGTCAAATCTTATCTTGAAGTGCATGGTCGACCAGATGATTATAAAGAACTGAAACCTAAACAAGTGGCTTATTATGATGGTGCTATTGTCATAGATCTAGATAAAATGGTCCCGATGATTGCAATGCCATTTCATCCTAGTCATGTTTATACAATTAAAGAATGTCAAGAAAACATGATGGATATTATTGAAGTGATTGAAAAAGAAGAGCAAGCTTTATTTGGAAACAAAGACAATGCATTGTCTTTAAGACATAAGATTCATGCAGGGCGTTTGAAAGTTGACCAAGCTATTGTAGCGGGTTGTTCAGGTGGTACCTATGAAAATATTGGTTTAATGGCTGCTATGTTAAAAAATAAATCAATTGGATCAGAGGCTTTCAGTCTGAGTGTATACCCTGCTAGCCAACCTATATACTTCCAACTCAATAGACAAAATTATACCAATGACCTTCTCATGGCGGGGGTAACCATGAAAACGGCTTTCTGTGGACCTTGTTTTGGTGCAGGTGATGTGCCTTCTCATCAAGGGTTTAGCATTCGACACACGACACGAAATTTTCCTAATCGTGAAGGGTCTAAGCCTAGTGATGGTCAAATTTCGTATGTAGCATTGATGGATGCACGTTCTATTGCTGCAACATCAATTGCCCAGGGATATTTAACTGGAGCAGATGAGATTGAATACGAAGAAAAAGTAGTGGACTATCATTATGAAGCGTCCATTTATCAGCACAGAGTGTATCAAGGTTTTGGAAATCCAAAACAACAAGACCTAAAATATGGACCCAACATTAAAGATTGGCCAGAAATGATTCCACTGACAAAACATATCTTATTGTCCGTTGGAAGTGTGATTAAGGATGCAGTAACAACTACAGATGAATTAATCCCTTCAGGAGAGACTTCTTCTTACCGATCTAATCCTGAAAAACTAGCGGAGTTCACATTAAGTCGAAAAGATCCTCATTATGTGGGTAGAGCCAAAAAAATCAGAGGGTTAGAATATCAACGCAGAAAAGTTTTAAAAGGTGAAGAGCCTACAGAAGAGTTAAAACAATTGTGGAATAATGTCGTGGGTGTTGTGGATCAACAAGTAGGATTTAATGAGGTAACCATTGGTAGCGTCATTAAAGCTGTAAAACCTGGAGACGGGTCTGCTAGGGAACAAGCAGCGTCCTGTCAAAAAGTTTTAGGTGGTATAGCAAATATTGCGAAAGAATATGCAACAAAAAGATATCGAAGTAATTGTATTAACTGGGGCATCATTCCATTTGAACTTAAAGAAGACATGGCCCTACAAGAAAGTGATTGGATTTGGATTCCTCGTATTCAACAAAATATTGCAGAAGGCAAAGAAATAGTTCAAGTATTTGTCATAAAGGCAAATGGCAATATAGAAGAAGCATCTTTGAAACTTCCTCATTTGTCAGATCAAGATAGAGCCATCTTGTTAGCGGGATGTTTAATGAACTATTACAAGCAAGAATCAAACTTACATTAATTTCTAGTTATCTTTTGAAAGACTTGATCCCTTGAGATTCAAGTCTTTTTTAGGTGCATTCAAGAAATATCTGTGATAAAATGTTTTTGATAAAACAGTCATACTTAATGGCTAGATAGAAGGTTGTAATGAAAAATTTGTTGATTTCAGGAGATATAGGGGTAGGTAAGTCTTATTTACTAAGAAAAGCTTTAGAACGGTACAATGGTTCTTTAGGGGGATTTATAACGGGTAAGGATTATGTTGAAGGGGGTCACTATATTTACATGAAGTCCTTAAATGATTTTTATTCTAGTGTCAACGTGGCTCATGTGGTAGATGGTTTAGATATCTATAGTGCCCAAGTCTATAGCCATCAGTTCGATGAGTATGGAACACAATTTATCGATGAAGCGATAACCAGTAGACAGTTGGTGGTCATGGATGAAATTGGCGTTATGGAAAGAAATTCTCCAAAATTCTTAAACAGTATTGAACGTGCATTTTCTAGTGATAAACCTGTTGTAGGAATCATTAAAAATAGGAAAAGTCCTATTTTAGAAACGTTTAAATCAAGAAAAGATACTAAAACACTATTTATTACGGGACAAAACTCAGATGAAGTTTATAATGAAGTCATTCATTGGATGGAAAAACACCAGTTATCTATAAAAACAAAAAGAAAGCATGAATGGTCGCAAAAGAAGATAGATATGTATGAACGCGCCCTAGATTATGGGAAAGACTTGTATCCAGGACCCCTTTTAAAGAGCATCTTTCATCAGACCAATCATATTAAAGATAAAAGTTGGCTTGAGCTAGGGGTGGGTACAGGTGCTTTTTCGATTCCTATTGGGTTGAAATCTAAATCCTTGACGGCAGTGGACACCTCTTATAACATGTTGCTAAATTTTTCGGATAAAATTCGTCGACTTAATATTAGAAATAGCAAGGGGCTTTTAGTCCCAATAGAGCTACTTAATACCGATACAAAATATGATTATGTGCTGAGCTCTTTTAGTGGGAGTGCATTGAGTCATACTGATAATTTAACTAAATTTATTGATATGGCTAAAGAAAAAGCGTTTATATTATGTCCGGCAGATAGTGGAGATTATAATTTTAAAGGAGACGTGCTGGCGCGTAGACTTCATCGTCATTTAAAACCTTTTAGTGGTGGCGCAGGTCCATTAAAGGAACAACTTGAACAACTGGGATATGAGTATCAATATACAGAGATTGATTTTAATTTGCCTCAAGTATTTAACACGATGGAAGAATGTGTGTACTTTTTCAAAGAATTATATGGGGTTGAAGAAGATGAAGAAGAAATACTTAGATCCTTTGTTTTAGAATATTTAAAGGAAGATCAACATTATTATGTGTTTGATAATCATAGGAAAGCGGGGTTATTTACAATCATTTCTCGAGTCAGTCATTAATACGAGGCAGCGACAAATCTTTTGTTCTTTAAGGATAAAACACGGTTTACAGGTGCGCCTTATTGGATGCTTTATTTTGTCTTAGTGGGTATAAGGATAAAATCCGCATCTCCGATGACTCACAGTGCAAGTTTCCCACTTGTTCAAGTGGGGGAATAGCCCTGTAGAGTCCCTGGATAACGGTCTCTAAGGTTCAGTTGTCGTCTTAAAGACATCTGAACCCAAGAGTCCTGTTGATGATTCGCGCATTACGTGATCCTTTGCTTCCTTTTGCTTTAGTTAATTAAAAGGATTAAATATGTGTCCGATTCGCGCATTATGTGATCCTTTTCTTCATTTCGCTTCAGCTCATTAAAGGATAAAACAAGCATCTGAGTCGCGCATTACGTGATCCTTTGCTTCATTAAAATCTTTAAAAAAGCAAAGGGTCTAAGTATTAAGTAGGGAAGATGCTGTTTTATCCTCTCTAAATACTAAGCAGGGAGGACACTATTT
>SKID01000272.1 GCA_007116605.1 Tissierellia bacterium | reverse complement strand
GCTGCCATTGCAAATGCTGTCTATAATGCCATTGGTCTAAGGGTGAGGAAGCTCCCTATAACAAGTGAAACGATTTGGAGGCATATTCGTGATAGTGAAATCCAGTAATCAAACAATGAAGCAAAAGTATCAAAAACGTATTGCTTTAGCCGCAGGCAAAAAACCAGTGACTTTGCTCTTGAAAAACTGCAAAGTGGTTAATGTTTTTACACAAAAAATTAATGAAGGTGATTTAGCAATCGACTCTGGTAAGATCGTAGGCATGGGAGAATACGAAGCAGAAAACATCATAGATATGGAAGGGAAGTATGTAGCACCAGGACTCATTGATAGCCACCAACATATGGAATCCTCACTGGTTACACCCAGAGAACTGGCAAAAGTTATTGTTCCTAGAGGAACGACAACCATTATTGCAGATCCTCATGAAATTGCCAACGTGTGCGGCTTAAAAGGCATTGAATATATGATGTCAGAAACAGAAGACATCCCTTTAAATGTGTTTTTTATGATGCCTTCATGCGTACCTGCCACTCAATTTGAAAAAGGCGGCGCAATCTTAGAAGCAAAAGATATCGCACCCTTAATGTCCCATGATCGAGTATTAGGATTAGGAGAATTAATGGATTACCCTGCAGTGATAGAAGGTCGAGAAGATGTGATAGACAAAGTCCTTTTAGCTGATCGCAAAATGATTGATGGACATGGTCCATTGTTGACTGGCAAACCATTAAATGCTTATAGAATGACTGGTGTCAAAACAGATCATGAATGTACAAATCTAAAAGAAATGGAAGAAAAACTAGATTTAGGTATGTATATATCCATCAGAGAAGGGACAGCAGCTAGAGATTTAGAAAACTTAATTCAAGGAGTTAACGAGAAAAATCTTAGGCGTGTTATGTTCTGTACAGATGATAAGCATCCAGGAGACATTCTATTGGAAGGACATATCGATCACAATATTAGAAAAGCCATACAGTTGGGAATAAAACCAATCCAAGCCATACAAATGGCCACACTCAACCCAGCAGAGTGTTATCAATTGCGAGATATAGGCGCTATAGCCCCGGGTTATGATGCAGATTTGATTGTTTTAGATGATTTAGAAGACTTTAAAGTCACACAAGTTTACAAAAAAGGGATTTTAGTAGCAGACCACGGTAAGGCATTATTTGACCTTAAGACGGAAGTTGACTTAGCAGTAGTGGATACCGTAAGGGTGGGAACGATTACAGAAAAAGATCTGCAAATCCAACTTAAATCAGATATTGCTCGCGTGATTAGAATGAATCCAAAGTCTTTATTGACAAATAAAGTGAACCGTAAAGTAAGCGTAGATGCTTCAGGACATTTTATTTACAACCCCTATATTGATATACTAAAGATGGCAGTGATAGATCGCTATGGAAGTAGTCAATCCATTGGATTAGGTTTAATTGAAAACTTCAATCTACAAGGTGGAGCCATAGGAACCACTATCGCCCATGACTCCCATAATCTCATTGTGGTAGGAGATAATGATAAAGATATGATCCTTGTGATTGAAACAATAAAAGAAATGCAGGGAGGTGTGGTTGTCGTTTCTAACGGAAATATTGTAAAGAAATTACCTTTACCCGTAGCCGGTCTCATGTCAACTTTACCTATGGAAGATGTAGCAGCCATTTTAGAAGAGATGACACAATATATTTACCAAGAAATGAATGGGAACCCAGAGGTGGATCCGCTTATGAGTTTAAGTTTTTTAGCTTTACCAGTCATACCCGAAATCAAGTTAACAGACAAAGGATTATTTGATGTCAACAAAATGTGTTTTATATCTGTAGATGTAGAAGGATAAGGGTCTCTTGGGTTCAGTTGCCGTTTTCACGACATCTGAACCAAGAGTCCTGTTGACGACTCGCGCATTATGTGATCCTTTTCTTCATTTAGATTTAAAAAAATGAAAAGGATCTACATACTAAGCAGGGAGCCAGCTATACTTAAGTCAAGATAAATCATAAAAAAACCGAAGATTTTTTACAATGGTAAAATAGGCTCAACAAACTAAACATTGCTCAATCAGATAATTAATCGAAAATAGGAATTCAAAAATCAAAATGGATGAAAGTGACTTTTTTAAAATGCCGAAACAATGCTTTTTATTCCACGATCCTCTTGACAGTGAGCCTCTGATGACACAGATTGAGGCATCACAGGCACCACCTTTCTCATTGGGATAATTTTTAGGGTCAGCTGATGCCTGGCGATTAGCCTACTGTGCCATCTTCTCACTATCAAGAGGCTTTCGCGGCATAAATCGCTGACATCATGAATAACCTTGATGCTAAACTGTAATTTTGGTCTATAACCACAGCCATTTAGAATCGACTGATTGAACCCACTCAATGATTCATGGAGATCCATTCACAGTGAATAATCAAAAGCTTTACCTGATTGAAGTATCGCAAAAATGGTATTGCACATATTTTTAGCAGCACAAAAGATGGCCGAATTGTGATGTTTCCCTTCTGTGATTTTTTTGTCATACTTATCACGAAACTTGTTGTTTTTGATTTTAGGATTGATAATAGCCACCTTTGTGACCGTATAAAGGGCAGAACGTAGATATTTTGATCCACGCTTTGATAGTTGTACTTTCTTGGCTTTGAAAAGCCCGGATTCGTGTACAACAGGATCCATCCCAGCAAAGGCCACTAGGGCAGAAGGAGAATGAAAGCGATTCACATCACCTATTTCACCAATAATCAGCCCAGCAGTCACAGGACCCATCCCTGGAATCGTTAATAAATGGGGAAAATGAGTCTTAATCATAGCTTCAATTTCCTCTGCAAAGGCATCCATCTGAGAAGTATAATGGAGAATATCAGCTAAGGTATTCTTAAGTAGTATCCTAGTGGTCACACAAGACGATCCAACAGTGGATTTGGCAAGGGATTTGATGGTGTTGGCCGTTTCGTAACGATTACCCATTGTTCTCACAATAGAAACCAGCGTATTCACATGCATTTTCCCAATCTTATCCGGTGTGGGATAGTGTTTAAACAGTTCATAAACCCACTTTGAGTGTTGGTCAAACTTAAGCCTAAACTCAGGAAATGAAATGTCTAGAAGCCTTGTCCATTCAACCTTAGCCTGAACCAGCCTTTTTTGAACATTAATTCTGGCTCTAGATAGTGATTTTATCTCACTTAAGGTGTATAATGTAGATGTATAGGAATTGAGACGTTGATAATTAAACTCCAAGTATCTACAAATAACCAGAGCATCAATACTATCGGTTTTAGTGGGTCGAATGGATTGTGATTTTCTGCTGTTACTAGTTAGAACTGGGTTTATCATGTGGATAGTGAAACCACATAACGCAAGGAACTCGGCGATATTCTTTGAGTAAATCCCAGTTTCTTCAATTCCTATACGTACATCATCAAGATGCTCCGTATGGGAAACAATCTCATCACGGAGCTTTTTAAACCCCTCAAGATTGTTAGCAATAGTAAATGGGGCAGAAAATGTCTTCCCGTGTGTAGTAGTCATGGCAACATCGTGCTTCTGCGATGCCACGTCAATGCCAACAAATAACATAAATGACCTCCTAAATAATAGTGTTACAGTGCGGTTAATCTCCACAACATGATTCCGAATAACCTTGTCAATACAACGTCTATGCGTTAACCAGCTAATTAATCTTTGTGGAATCAGTTGTGGGTATACCCTCCCTGACACAGTCAATGCTGTAAGATACGTATTCAATACTCCACAACTGTAACTATTTATATTATACAGGTCTTACTTCAAAAAATAAAACGAGGGCATACTTAAACTATATTTTAAGTATACAAAGATGCTGCGGTATCCTTATAAAAACAAAGGATTCAATACTAAGCAACGAAGATACTGTTGCATCAATAAGAAACAAAGGATTAAATATGTGTCCGAGTCGCGCATTATGTGACCCTTTGTTTCATTTTAATGATAAAAAACAAAGGGTCTAAATACTAAGCAGCGAGGATACGGTTTTATCCTCCACAAAGGGTCTAAATACTAAG
>SKID01000131.1 GCA_007116605.1 Tissierellia bacterium | reverse complement strand
CTGTGACGGTTTCTGCGGCTAAGCCAGCTGCTTCACCCTCTGCTGCTCCTAATATCACCACTAAATTTTCTGGGCCATCTTTTTCAGCTAAATCCTTTACTCTTTTTTGGTTCTCTAGATCCATTGCTCCTGCGGCCGTTCAGACGAAGCACTCAGTTGAGGAAAATACAACCTCTGCGCTAGAAGTCTTCACGCATTCTTCAATGGCTGGTCCTGGTACACCATCTCTGTCGCCAACAATAATTGCTTTCTTATTGTCTAAGATGCTCATTCTAACACTTCCTTTCATTTTAATTATGTCATAAAGCAAAAGCTTTAAACATGCTTTTTAATCACTTCTTCGATATAAGACTTATTTGCATTATCTTTTGTTATTTCTTCTACTACTACACCATCTTTGTATAACAATAAAGTTGGAAGTCCTAGTACCTTTTGACTTATTGCTAATCTTCTTGCTTTAGTTGTGTTTAATTTTGCAAATTTAATCTGACTGCCATAGACAAGCTCTAATGCTTCTATATCTGGCATAAGTGCTTTACAGGGCTCGCAAGTATCACCCCAAAAATCTACTAATGTTAACCCTTCTGATTGAAGCACTTCTGCTTCAAAGTTTTCTTTGTTTAATTCTAACATAGGATTCTCCTTTATTCAAAAACTGTTTGCCCTTCTACTTCAATTGTTAGTGCTTCTAAAGCCTTTAATACTAAATTACGCCGTATTTCCTTTTCTTCTGCCATTGTCAGAGATGGGTTTCCTAGTGGATGAGGAATGGCTACTGTAGGTACAATTCTATTGGCACCTACCGTTTTAGAAATTGGGACTATGGTACACATATGAACAACTGGAATGCCTGTTTTTTCTATTTCTTTAACCATTGTTGCACCGCAACGTGTACAGGTGCCTCAGGTGGAGGTTAGGATAACTGCATCCACGCCATGATTTTTTAAGTCTATTGCAATTTCTGTTGCAAAAGCTTTTGCATTAGCAACGGCAGTACCATTTCCTGTTGTCGTATAAAAATAGGGATGTAAAGATCCAATCATGCCCTCTTTTTCCATTTCTTTAAGTACATCTACAGGAATCACTCGATCTGAATCTTCGTTAGCAAATACTGGGTCATATCCTCCATGAGCTGTTTCATGATCTTGATCAGTTAAATCATCGAATTGGCTTATATCATACGTGCCGTATTTAGAAGCACTAGATGATTCGATATGGTCTGGATTGCCTTTGGGTACAATACCACCTGATGTAACAATTGCAATCTTCGATTGAGACAAATCTTTAATGGCTGGACTTGGAGATACCCTATCAAATGATGGCATTGGGTATTCTGTGTCAAATTTTTCCTTGCGCAATTTAGCTAATAACATGTCTACAGCTCTTTCAGATCCTCTTTTGTCTGCAAAATAATTTTTTCTGAGTCCTCTTTTAATGTAATGCTCTTCTTCTGGAGAGCCTACTTCTTGATGGTGGCCAAGTTTAATGACTAGCTTAGCCATTTTGGGCGCTGCTTTTCGCATGTCTGCTGCACTATTCTTAGTCTCTATAATATAAACTTCTTTTTTGTATAAATCAACTCCTGGGTTTTCCACATACATTCCTGTGACACCTGGAATGTGGAGTTCATTTTGAACATGTGAAGTAATGTCACCACAGGCAACACCATATCTTCCAGCATTAAAAGCAGGTCCAGCCACAAAAATATCTGGCTGGTAAGGTCTAATCATTTCCAGAATTTGAGATTTTGACTCTTCCATATTTTCATTGTAGTAAGAGTCTCCACAAATGACTGTTGCCACAATTTCAGCCTCTTCTTTAAATGCTGCTTGTAGTGCTTGACCTGGTCCTATCAATCCTTCACGTATTTCTGGCGGATAATCTGCTTTTTCTTCTCCACCAATACCAGCATAAAATTGATTAATATAATGAACAACACGTAATTTTTTCATGTGACACCTCCTCTCTAATATTCCTTAGCAGATAAATGATTGAATCCTAGCTCATTAGTAGCACCAATGATTGCTTGTAACTCTACTGTAATCCATCCATTTTCTTCTAAACTTCCATTAAATCCACCCGCAATTTTATCTACATACTCAAGATGTCCAATCACTTTATCCATGGGTGGTAACTTAATGACTTCGTTGGCATTTCCTCCTGTGACTACTGCATTTGCTTTTGGGTCTGCATCAGCTAATGATTGAGACGCACCATCTCTACCTGCATACTCATCTGTGATAATAACCGTATCAATGCCTTTTTCTTCAATTTTTTTGCAATTCATAATTAAGTCGGTGTCTGGATTCCCAAAACCTTCTTGTGAAATAATGACACCATCCACCCCAAGGTATTCTACTAGTTTTGCTGTCCAATCTGATGATCTTTCCTTATCAGCTAAATAGACATTTTCGTTTGTAATGACCACACCTACAAAATTGATTTCTTTGCCATGCTTTTCATATAAGTCATGAACCACACAGTTGTTTTGGTGATGATAAGTTGTATTTTTGTCACAAGCTGAAACACAGTTCCCACTGATAATGGCACCATCCATTAACTCAGTTGGATATAATAGTGTAGGAACAATTGTTTTTGCATCAACACCATAAACATACGTGTCATGCAATAAACCTTGGCTTTGAAGCATTTGAACATAGGCTACTTTGGGTAAATCTGGATACTTCTGAATGCCCTGAAGAAGTGGTAATGTTTCAAACACTTGAATCTCATTGGGCTCCACATCTATGGAAAGCTCTCCTAAAAACTTAGCCACTTTAATTCCAGCCAATCTAACGGCTTTTTCATGTTCATGAGGTTTAACCCCTTCATGACAGTAAGCAGACATCACAAGATTGATTGTTTTAGAAAAAGGGGTATATTCTGCACCTGGCCCGGACATATCAATAATACCTTCTTGAAATCCTACAATTCGTCCCGATGTCACTAATGCCATCCCTTTTAAAACATTTGTTTTACCTTCACCTACAGTTTTGACTTTAGATGCAACCCCTGGAAATACTTGGCTTTCGCTGTCAATTTTAAACCGGGGCTCTAAAACATCTTTGACAGGTGTAATTCGCGTGCTCTCTCCTGGTTTAGCAATGTCAAATTTTACTTCAGCAATATGCTCATCCTCTAATACAATTGATTCTAAATCTTTGGGATTAATCATCAATTGATTGTTTTGGATTTTAGAGCATTCTCCAAATACGATGTCATTGATCATAATGTTTCTTAACTCTAGTTTCATTGTTCACCTCCATTTTATTTCAATCTAGTACGATTCATACCAGATTAATAAACTCTTTTTAAATCCTTCTCTAGCTTATTGTTTTGTTGCTTAAAATTGTTTCAACACATGGGATATTAAATCAGCATCAATGATTTTAAAATCTTCATTTGTTTTCTCATCTAAAGTTTTACAAGCTAAACCTAGTTTTTTGATTGTATTAATGGTTTCCTCTATCACTTGAATGCCTTCTATGTCTAATTTTCCAATTGTATTGCCTACTAGTACTGACTTGTATGGGGTCTCATTAGGCTTGACACTACCTGATAGAGGATGTGTCAACAAAGGATAGCCTAAGTGCAACAAATCCCTAACCTTTAGACATACTTCTATGTAATTGCCTTTGACCTCAATCACTGGACCGTCATATTTTGTTTTTGTTATCACTTCAGGGTTGTTTGTGATGAGTTTAGGTTTCATGTTTTCTCCAAATAAAAAAGAATAGTAAGTAAGCTACCTACTACCCTGTTATTGACCTGAGAGATTCCTCGCTTTCGCAAATTGCTCCTTCGGTGCTTCGCTTTCCAGAGTTTTGTCCATGTACGGTCCCTTTGCCTGAGATCATCACTTTTTTTCGGTGTAAAAAAGTTTATTCCTTCGGCGCCAAAAATTTGGTCTCTCCCGCACACTTCATCCAATCTCGATTCGATTACCTCTATTATACGATATTTTTTTAACAATGACAACGTTTTTATTAATAAAAACTATTATTTTAATCCTAATAATAACAAGTTGTGATAACAAAAGCACCGAGACTAAAACGTCT
>SKID01000069.1 GCA_007116605.1 Tissierellia bacterium | reverse complement strand
CTTGTTAAATATATTCCAGATAGCGAATTTGATACTACTAAGCTATCGATAACATTATGCAAAGAGATTATCACTCATCTTAAACCAAATGCAATGGTTCAAATACCTAATCTTGAAACAAAAGATACAAAAAAAGTCATTTTTAAGAATGTGCTTCAACAAACCATTGTATTTGTGAACCTTTTTTCAGTCAACGATCCTGTTTCGACACAGTATTGGGTTGATTATTACTTGGGTCTTCATTCTATCCCGACACTTAAATACGTCATATATAACCATCGTTTTGACCGTCCCTATCGAGCTAAGTTATTTAGCCAACACAGTGAACTTTTTATACCTTTTGACCATATGTATATTCATGGACATAATACTCAGTTAGCTTATAAATTATTTAAAAAACAGCTCAATATTCCTATTACTATACAAGATAACCTGTCTTTTATCAATAACTTAGAATCACCCGCTATTATTTTTGGAATCGGAAATGAAAAAGGGCTTACAGATAACAATGATATTAAATTATTCAACTTAGGAGTCTAACATGGGAGAATTATTAATTTTAGGTCTAGTTCTGAGTCTCATTTATTCAGAAATTACTGGCATCTCTCCTGGCGGTATCATCGTACCTGCTTATTTTGCCATCTATATCAATGATCCTTATAAAATTATTAGCACGCTTGTAACTAGCTTAATCTGTGTCATTATTGTTAGGCGCTTGTCAAACCATACCATTTTATATGGGAAGCGAAAATTTACTATTTATATCATTATCGGTATCCTGCTGAAAATATTTGTTGCTTATTTTGCTTTTGATAATTTATTTATGTTTTACAATTTATCTATGACTATAGGCTATCTTATTCCTGGCATTTTAGGCTTGCAAATTGAGAAACAAGGAGCTCTACAAACATTAAGTTCTCTTGGTATTGTGACTCTATTAATCCATTTAACATCGTTGATTATTTGGAGCTAACTATGAAGATATTGAAAAACCAAACCAATAAACTCATCCTTGTATTATTCATTCTGGCTTTAACCACCTATATTGCTCATTCAACTAAACGGTTAACTCAGTCTGATGATTTCGCACAAAAAATTCAAGCTGCTCAGACAATGAAGTCAGCAATGGATATTATTTATGATTATAAAGTTGAACAAGGTTTGAACTTAGACCCTCGTTTAGACATTAACCTTACAGGTATCATTGGAAATGAATTAACAGATATTACGACAACTTATGGGGACTTAGCCTCAAAACGTACTACAACTAATCCAAACTTTGCTGCGTTGATCGTAACATTATTCCAGGAGATTCATTTAAAGCGCGGTGATACAGTTGCTGTCAATTTTTCAGGTTCTTTTCCTGGTGTCAATCTGGCAGTATTATCTGCATTAGAAGCAATGGATTTAAACGCTATCATTATATCTACTGTAGGTGCTTCCACTTATGGCGCGAACGATCCTGATTTAACTTATTTAGATATGGAACAAGTCCTATGGCAACAAGGTGTTTTTAAGAATCGAAGTCACTACTATTCTATGGGTGGTATTGAGGATCTTGGAAAAGAGTTTAATGACCTTACCAAGGCTTCCATCACTAAACGATTAAATACTTATTCCTTGCAATTGTTGTCTATTGAGAATTTAGAAACTAATATTTATACTCGTTATCAAATATACCATCAAGTGGATGCTGTTAAAGCATTTATCAATGTAGGTGGTAATCTTGTTTCATTTGGAAAAGGTTACACCATCGCATATTTACCTGGAGGCATTGTTTCTGAACTCCCCAAAAACACTGATCCTATAGGGTTAGGTCAGTTATTTATCGCTGATGGGATTCCTATTGTTCATTTTTTAAATATTAAAGATTTAGTTACTCGATATGGTTTACCCATAGATCCAGTTCCTCTACCCAGTATCGGTGAAGGTGGTGTTTACTTTCGCTACCAATATAGTCATTGGATTATTATTATAGGGATAGCACTTTCTCTTTATTTATTGAAAGGAATTAGAAATGAAGCACATATCAAAAGTATCTCAGTATTTAAAAAACAATAGAAACTTATCCATTGGTATCTTGTTTATTGCCATTGGTTTGATTCTACCATCATTTTTAACTGTGAATAGCCTGGGAATCTACAATGATATTCTTCTTTCTTTGCAAGAAGAAAATACAGGTTTGCTTATTGTTGCTGCTTTTAAACTATGTGTATTGAACAGCATCAGAGCCCTTCCTCTATATGTGGGAGCTTTTTATGTCACCAATTCAGTTTCTTTATTTAGAAAGCATCCTTTCTTTCATTTTTCATTTGTTTTTTTTATTTTAACCTTATCTTATCTGTCTATTCGCTTAATTTATGGTATTCACTATGACTTCAGTTATCCAGCTATTGTTATGATAATAGTTATCTATCTCCTTGAAAAACGAGAAATGCATAATGTAAGAATAATAAAAAAAATTACGGTTATGATTTTAATCTTGATTAGTGTGCAGTTTTTAGATACAGTGCCTGCATTATCTGTTTTAGGTTTTGGAAGGGGTGAGATTTCAAGTGATATCAAAAACATCTCCAATATTATCGATCCTTATCATACATTGACCATATTTTCATTGGTTTTCTTTATCATCTTTTTATGTGCTGCTTTTTTAGTTCTAAAAATTCTAATCGACCAAAATGAACTGCTCCATCAATCTAATAAAAGACGCATCGCTGAAATCGCTTTGTCAAACTCAAAACTTAGACTACTAGAAAGTAGAACGACAGTAGAAATCCAAAATTTAGTACATGACTTAAAAACACCACTCACTTCTATTCAAGGTTTATCTAATGTTATCGAGTTAACAGCAAAAAATCCTTCAATTATTCAATATAGTCGAAATATTTCTCAGTCCTCCGATATCATGAACGAAATGATCTCCGAAATACTGTACGAAGACAAAAAAAGCCTCCTCAGCATTAATGATTTAGTCAACTTTATTTTTTCTCATATACGAGATAGTGAATTAAGTCGCTTTATTACCATCTCTAATCCTTTAAAAAACGAAACGATTCGAGTAAATAAAATCCGTTTTTTTAGAGCAATCGTCAATATTATCCAAAATGCCTATACCTATATTGACAAAGAGAATGGTCATATTGATATTGCTTTTGAGAAGAAAAATGACACCATATACATAACTATCACCGATAACGGAAAAGGGATTTCTGACAACGAGTTAGCACATATTTGGGAAATTGGTTACAGTAAATCTGGTTCTACAGGTTTAGGTCTAAATTTTGTAAAAGAAGTCATAGAGAACCATCAAGGAACTATACACATTACAAGCATGATTAATCAAGGTACAAAAGTTACTATAAAAATTAAGGAGGCGTTTAATTGATGGAAATAAAAATACTAGTTATAGATGATTCTATCGATATTTTATACACCATTCGAGCAATTTGTGATATTGAAAAATGGACTACTGTGACCACGACAGACGGTACTAAGGTACGTGAGTTGATGGCTATCCATACGCCTGATTTAATCATTGTTGATTATCGTATGCCTATTATCAACGGCATTGATGTGGTTCGATCTATTCGTGAAATCGACACAAAAACGCCTATTCTCATCCTCACAGTAGAAGAGGATCCTTCTATCGCAGAGAGAATTATTGCTGCAGGGGCTAATGATTATGCTCTTAAACCGATCAAAGCTATTGATCTGATTAGTCGCATTAAAGTCCATATTCGAAAAGCAAAACCCAAAACATCAAAATATTATGCCTACCAAAAAGGCATAAACACCCATACTTTAGATTTAATTATAGAAGCTTTTCGTGAAAGCAAAGATTTTAAAACAGTTGAAGAAATCTCTGACCAATCGGGTCTGGTCTATCAAACAGTTAATCGTTACATTAACTACTTAAAAGAAAATGATTTAATAGAAGTCCATTATGAATATGGAAAAAAAGGTCGACCTAAACAAAAATATCGATTGAAAGGACAGTAAAAACCCCTATTTTACTGAACCGGCTCCATCAGGTTTCATTAACCTCGAAAACAAAGCTTGTGTT
>SKID01000284.1 GCA_007116605.1 Tissierellia bacterium | reverse complement strand
TAAACATTTTTTTGATAGTCAATCTTGGGAAGTCCAAGAGTATCCTCTAAAAGAAGAGACATTAAAACCGTGTATGGGTTGTTATGCATGTTGGATTAAGACACCAGGGATCTGCATTATTCAAGATCAAGGCAATGAAGTTTTAAAAGAAATAATGAGCAGTCAGCTAATGATTTATTTAACTCCGGTAGTTTATGGCACATATTCGCCGGTTTTGAAAAAAACATTAGATCGCATTATTCCTTTGTTACTGCCTTATTTTAAAAAGATAGAAGGTGAAATCCATCATCCACCAAGATATGATCATTATCCTAATGTCCTTGTGATTGGTGTGATGACATCAGATGATAAGGAAGAGGAATCATTATTTAGACAACTTATCCAACGCAATCAGTTGAATTGGTATGCACCCTTTACATGTCATATCGCATATAGGGACAAGCTATTTAACGAGACTGTATTAATCAAACAATTAGAAGAGGTAATAAGATGAACAATTATGAAAAAATATCATTGCTCATTGGAAGCCCCAAAATTAATCGGAGTACTTCCCTATGTTTAGCAGAACAACTTATTGCGGAATTAAAAAAGTATCATCATAGTGAGGTGCAAGTGGTTCATTTGTTATCAGCGGTTAAAGGAGAACAAACCGCTTTGATGAATCAATTAAACCAGTCACAGCTATTAATTGTATCATTTCCAATATATGTAGACACTTTACCTGCTCATGTCATAGAGTGGTTATTAATACTAGACAGCAAATTAACGGATAAAAATCAAAAAGACATCGTATTTATTACGAACTGTGGATTTCCAGAAACTATTCATACTGAAAATGCACTAGATATATGTCGGCATTTTGCTTTTAAATCTGGCTTACGCTTTAGAGGCAATATAGCCATAGGATGTGGAGGTGCTATTGTTGGTCGAGAGTTACAATCTATAGGGAAAGTAGGGTTGCCTATTATAAATGGAATATCACAATTTGCCTATGATTTGGTTCACCTTGATTCTTCCGAAATAGTGAGTCCTGTATCTATTCAACCCATTCCTACAATTATATACTCTGCTTCTGGAAATTTGGGATGGAATAAACAAGCTAAAAAATATGGTCAGGAACAAGGCCTTAAAGCAAAGCCGTTTATTGGATGACAAACAGTGCTTTTCTCTTACTATTTAGACCCTTTGTTGGGATACAACAGCATCATCCTTGCTCACTATCAAGGATGAAATAGTGTCCTCTCTGCTTAATATTTAGAGAGGATAAAACCGTATCCTCGCTGCTTAGTATTTAGACCCTTTGTTGGGATACAACAGCATCTTCGTTGCTTAGTATTGGATCCTTTGTTATGTTAACTTTTAAAGGAAACAAAGAATCCAATAATGCGCATCTCAGAAGCATGTTGTATCCTTTTGACTAAAAGAAAATGAAGCAAAGGGTCACATAATGCGCGACTCGGATACGTGTTTTATCCTTTTTAACTAAAGGGAAAGGAATAAAAGGATCACATAATGCGCGAATCGGACACATATTTAATCCTTTTATTCACTGAGGCAAAATGAATCATCATGCGCACCTAAGAATCATGTTGTATCCTTTTTAACTAAAGCGAAAGGAAGCAAATAACCACATAATGCGCGACTCATCAACAGGACTCTTAGCTCAGATGTCGTGTAAACGGCAGCTGAACCCAAGAGACCTGTTAATTGAATATTATCTAAAAAAGGCACAACCCTTGTTTAGGAGTAAGCGCTTACTCTTAAATAAGGGTTGTGCCTTTTAATTCAAATCATGAATCTAAAAATCAATGGATTAAACATTAAACCTAAAATGGATCACATCACCATCTTGCACTAAGTACTCTTTACCTTCTAAGCGTAACAAGCCCTTTTCTTTAGCAGTGACCATAGAACCAAAAGATTGTAGCTGATCAAACCCTATCACTTCAGCGCGAATAAAACCACGTTCAATATCAGAATGGATTTTTCCTGCTGCTTGAGCAGCTTTTGTACCCTTTTTAATAGTCCAAGCACGGGATTCTTGAGGACCTGTTGTTAGGAAAGAGACTAGACCTAACAATCGATAACTAGCTTGAATAAGTTGGTCCAGGCCAGAATGCTGTATGCCAAGATCTTCTAGAAAAGCTTGTTTTTCCTCAGGTTCTAACTCCGCTATTTCAGATTCGATTTTGCTACAAAGAACGATGACTTCCGATTTTTCTTCAACAGCAAATTTTTTTATAGCTTGAATATGAGGGTCTGTATCTAATGAATCCAAAACATTTTCGTGTACATTTGCTGCATAAAGCACAGGCTTAGCAGTTAACAAATTTAGAGTTTTCAACAATTTTACTTCTTCTTCGTTAAAAGAAAGCACCCGAGCAGGCTTTTCTTGTTCTAGAACTTCTAAAATACGCTCAGTTAGGTCTAACTCAGCCTGTAAAGATTTGTCCCCTTTTAAGGCTCTTGTTAATCGGTCTTTTCTTTTTTCCATCATTTCCAAATCAGATAAAATCAGTTCCAACTGAATTATTTCAATATCTCTAATTGGATCAATATCACCTTCTACATGGGTGATATTTTCATCCTCAAAACATCGAATCACGTGCACAATAGCAGAAACTTCACGGATATGAGATAAAAACTTGTTACCCAAACCTTCTCCTTTACTGGCACCTTTTACAAGACCAGCGATGTCATAAAATTCCATGGCTGTATGAACCGTTTTTTTAGATTGACTCATGACAGTCAAATAATCAAGACGTGAATCTGGAACAGAAACAACGCCCACATTGGGTTCTATAGTGCAAAACGGATAATTTGCAGATTCAGCACCAGCTGAAGTAATCGCATTAAACAAAGTACTTTTGCCTACATTAGGTAAGCCGACGATTCCCATTTTCATAATTGATAGTTCCTTTCGTTGAATATCCAAAGTATTATACATCAAAGCACAAGAGACTGCAATGAAAAAATATGTGTCGAAACATAGAGTCGACGAATAGGGCTTAAAGAGATATGGATTTTAGTGATGGGATAATCAGTATTTTAGTTAACATGGATTTAACAAATCGTTAACACAGACACAACATATGAATCCCTTAAGCATGTTATGATGGCATTGATAAAACAAGACGTATTTAAAGGAGATATTTAAAGAGATGAGATCAAGAAAGTTTTTAACTTCAAAAGTAAAAGTAGTGGCATTAATGATGATACTTGTAATGAGTGTTTTAGCTGGATGTCAAAGTAATGAGCCAGCACCAACCCCTGCTCCAAGCCCAGCACCTGCACCATCAAACAATGAATCAAGTGCAGGATTGACGGGAACAATTAATTCTGGTGGTTCTACATCTGTAGAAAAAGCAGCATTATCAGCAATGGATGAATTTGCAGCAATCAACCCAGGAGTGACTTTTGCTTATGATTCAACAGGTTCTTCTACAGGAATTACCAATGGAACAGATGGGACTTATAGTTTAGGATTTTCATCAAGAGATTTAAAAGATAGCGAAAAAGTAGATGGACTGATTTATAAAACAGTAGCAATTGATGGGATAGCAGTTGTTTTACATCCTTCAAACACAGTAGAAAACATCACCATGGAGCAACTAACAGCGATTTACAAGGGAGAAATAACCAATTGGTCAGAATTAGGTGGAAGCGACAATACAATTGTGGTTGTATCCCGAGAACAAGGATCAGGAACTCGAGGAGCTTATGAAGAAATCGTAGATTTCCAAGATCGTTTAGTAGAAAGTGCCATTATAAGAGATGGTAACGGTAATGTGGCAACTTATGTTATGGAAGAACCAAATGCTATTGGCTACGTATCTTTCACTACCTTGCAAGCTAATGAAGATCGATTAAAAGCGGTTAAAATTGATGGTGCAGAAGCAACAGTTGAAAATGTAGTAAATGGTGCCTTTAAAGTATCAAGACCCTTTATTATGGTTTATCGCGAAGAAAACTTAAATGAAGCAGAACGTGCATTTGTAGAGTTTGTTTTCACAGAAGATGGACAAAATGCAATTGAAGCAACAGGAGTCATTAAAGTTAAATAAAGGTTTTACTGTAT
>SKID01000162.1 GCA_007116605.1 Tissierellia bacterium | reverse complement strand
GGTCAAAATTCGAATCAAAAGCCACAGTGAAATATTCATGCCCACACTGAACATCTATAGAGATGCCCTCGGATTCATGGTTTCTGTTGTAAACAATGAATGGGAAGACATCTCTATTTTAGCGACTGCAAATGAAAAGTGTCGCTTTGTTGAAAAACTGATCCATGCAACAAAGGAAAATAAAGACCCTAAGTATAACCAGTTTGATCGCTTGTTTTACAAGTTCCCCAGTTATTTTAGACGAAGCGCTATTCATAAAGCTGTAGGTATTGTGAGTAGTTACCGCTCTAATCTGGCTCACTACGAAAAGAAAAAATTAACCTTTCAGAAAGAAGGAAAAGTGCTTCGGGATAAGGTGCCCAGCTTATCTTTTAAACATTATTCCTTTCCAGTCTTTTATAAGGGTAACATGTATCAAAAAATAAGTCCCCATCAATCAAAGATTAAGGTTTTTAAAAACAATGACTGGGTTTGGATTACCATAGATGTTGACGATAAAAACCTTAAGAATAGAGATCTAGACACCTTCAAAGAATGCAACCCTTCTTTAGTCAAGTCAGGAAATAAATTTTACCTACACATCCCCTTTGAGAAGCAGGTTGAATTTAAAGAAAAGAAACTGCAAGACAAGACGATTGTCGCTGTTGACCTAGGGATTACCAATAGCGCTGTTTGCTCTGTAATGAAAGCCGATGGCACTGTCATCGACAGGTTATTTATTAACCAGCCGATAGAAAAAGACCGAATGCTTCATAGACTGGGCAGACTTAAAAAAGCTCAACAGATCTCTTGTCAAAACAGTAAGAATTCCCTACCTAACTACTGGCGAAAAATTAACAACCTACAAAAGCATATTGTAGATGACACGTCCAACAAGATTGTCCAATTCGCCCAAATGCATGATGCTGATGTCATTGTATTTGAGTATTTGAGTGGATTCAAAAAATCCAAAGACACAAGGGGCTATGCTAAAAGATATAGGGAAAAATTACAGCATTGGGCTAAAATAAAAATCCAAAATAGGGTTCAAGAAAAGGCTCAAAGACTAGGGATTCGCTATAGTAGAGTAAACCCTAAAAATACATCAGCTTTGGCTTTTGACGGCAGTGGTTTTGTTGACCGAAACGATAAAAAAGACCTTTGTACTTTTACAAGTGGCAAGGTCTATCACGCTGACTTAAATGCTAGCTACAATATTGGAGCAAGATACTTTTTACGAGAAATATTAAAAACCTTCTCTGAAAAGAGAAGGTCTGAAGTGCTGGCAAAAGTTCCAGAGCTTCAGACTAGGACCAAGTGCACTTTGTCTTCCTTAATTAGCCTTACTAAAGCAATATAGGGGCCATGTCCTTATCCTGCGCGGTAAGCGCTGTATTCAAGATAGAGAGTCTAGCTGTTAAAGCAGTTAGAAGCACCCTCTAATGAGTTTTATATTAGGGGGTGAGGTTCACGATCTTATTTTCTTATAATGCTGGAGTATCACTTTATCATTATATTAAAACGCCTGAAAAGAAAAAACATTTAATTATTGGTTTAGCCAGTGCGATAGGATTTGGAATAGGACTATCTTCGCTATTAAGCCAATATGGGATTTTTTAGTAATTAGACTTGCCTAGAATTTAGAAAGGAGCATGGCACTCCTCCCACCACCAAAAGGCAATGGGTTTTTGTGCCACAAAAATTATATGAAAAAGACTAAAAAAAAGAAAATGATTGTCAGAATATTGTTGGTTTTAACAAGCATAATGCTTTTACTGGTGGCACTAAATTTTAAAACAATCATGCGAGTTTATCACGGAATAATTTTGTTTGAACCAGACAAGTTAACTCAGAGTTTTCGTAATCTTGACCAAAAATTTAACTCAGTCAAAGTAGCTTCTTCAGAGAGCACATATACGTTAGAAAAAGTTTTAAGAAACCTGCCTGAGGAGTATCTTTATTTAAATGAAAGTCGTAGTGTCCATGAGTTTATAGAAAGAACGGGAACAACAGGATTATTGATTGCACAAGGCAATACAATCATGTATGAAGAGTACTTTAATGGATATAAGGACAATGATAGAATGATTACTTGGTCGGTATCTAAATCTATTATTTCTGCATTAATTGGTATTGCTATAGAAGAAGGATATATTTTAAGTATAGATGATTTAGTCACAGAGTATGTTCCAAGTCTATCCACTAGTGGTTATCATGGTGTAAGTATTAAGGATGTCTTGCAAATGTCTTCAGGGATTAGTTTTAATGAAGATTATGGAGATGGTAACTCAGATGTCAATCAAATGGGTGCAAGATCGTTAGGTTTTGGTGGGTCCCTAGAGGAGTTACTGATATCTTTAGAAAGAGAAAAGGAACCAGGAACTTTCAATCAATACATCAGTAGTGATACTCAGGTCTTAGGAATGGTTTTAAGAGGAGCTACAGGAGTCACTATAGCCGAATATACTCAAGAAAAGCTATGGAAACCAGCAGGAATGGAGTTTGATGCTTATTGGCTTACTGATAGTGACGGAGTGGAAGCAGCTTTTGGAGGCTTTAATGCTAGCTTAAGAGATTTAGGAAGATTTGGAATTCTTTACTTAAATGAAGGCTACTTAATGGGTCAACAAATTATCCCTAAACAGTGGATTGATGATTCAATAAGAATAGATGCCCCCCATTTAATACCAGGAGATAATCCTAATTCAGATTGGGTTTTAGGATATGGCTATCAATGGTGGATACCAGAAGGTGAAGAAAATGATTTTTTAGCCATGGGCATATATGGACAAGCTATCTATATTAACTTAGATCATCATACGGTCATTGTTAAAACCTCTGGATACAAAGATTATGTCTTAGATGGAGAAGATATGGAGCTTGAAAGTATTGAGTTTTTTAGAAGGTTAGCTTCATATATGGGAAATTAGAAAAAGCTTTAAAGATGAATGTGTCAAGTTAATCCAAACTTTTACAAAAGATGCAGGTGCATTCATTTCTACTCATAAAATATAGGGAAGAAGGAAAAAGAGCTGAGAAATTCGAAGATGCAAGTATTTTAATAAAAGAGGTTGAGTTATTGCTTGAATCAATACTTAATGTTGTAAGAAACACTAGAGATTTTTTCTAGGCATCACTCACTATAAGTTGGTATAAAAAACCATTATAAGACCCTTTAAGTGATTGATTCTCAAAAAAACATGGAACTTTTATCATCATATATAGTCTAAATTTAGGTAAGGCAAATGTTGCAAGGATGAATAGGTGACGAAACAAACCATTTAACAAGTGGCGAGTTTATTTAATGCATGTATCGTCTTAGCATCATCAACAGGACTCTTTGATTCAGATGGGTGTAACGTCATCTGAAAATTAGAGACTCTAATCTAGGGACTCTACAGTGAAGATCTCCCACTTTTTAAGAAGTGTGAATCTTACAACTGTGAGTCATCGGATAAAACAATCAACTAAGGAGTGTGTCGATGAAAAGGCTGAATATGATTTTGTTAGGTGTAGTTATTATGATTGGGTTTGTAGGGTGTGGCAATAATATGGATGTGAGTAAAGGTAGTGAAGTGCCAAACTTTACGTTTAATATTCCTGATGAATGGGAAGGAAAGTATGAAAAAGCAACTTATGAAAATACAACCAGGTATTACTATACAGGCTATGAAATTGATGGTGAGTTTCCTCAAAGATTTTTTAGCATTGTAATTATGTCTCAAGAAGAATTTAACGAGGAGTCACAAGAAGAGCTATTTTTAGGTAGAAAGTTAGGAGAAAAAGAAGGCTATGTTTTTGTTTTGTTTACACCACTAGACAATGTGATTATTGATGAGGAAAAGACAGCAGAATATAACCGTTTGAATATGTCACTGAGTGAGATAAAAGAGAGATTAATTTTAAACTAGTCATTTTAGATTTTAGATCTTTGGAATTAACAGGACTCTAATCTAGGGACTCTACAGTGAAGATCTCCTACTAGAAGAAGTGGGAGTCTTCCGCTGTGAGTCATCGGATAAAGTGTTTATCACATGATTATATTAAAAGGAGAAGCTTGTTATGAAAAAGTGGGTAGTAATAGGAATCATCATTGTTTTATTATCAATAG
>SKID01000055.1 GCA_007116605.1 Tissierellia bacterium | reverse complement strand
TGCATAAGTTTATTAATCTGGGGATAAGCCTGTAATTTTCTAATATTTACTCTATATTCTTTATCATTACCTAGCAATTGAAATGCCAATGACAATGGAAGCCCCTTCTCTTTTCAATACTTTTGCACAAGCATTCATGGTTGCACCTGTTGTATAGATATCATCCACAAGTAAAATCTTTTTGCCAACTTTTTTGCTTTTTTTTATATCTATAGCTCCAGTCATATTATGCCACCTTTCATAGGTGGCTAGTTTATTTTGTGGCTTTGTTTTTTTAGTTCTCTTAACTAATTCTACCATAGGCATGCCTAAATTGGAAGAAATATCCCTTGCTAAAAGCTTAGATTGGTTGTATCCTCTCTTAACCTCTTTGTAAGAATGCAGAGGAACTGGCACAATTTGATCAAAATCAGTTAAATTTTCTTTTTTTAGTAATTCTACCATTTGCCATGAAAAAATCTTGTATAAATATGATTTGCCATGGTACTTGAAATCACTAATTGTTTGTTTAATGGTTCCTTCATAACTGTAAACAGCTATTGCTCTTTCAAACTCTTTTGGCATCTGCACACATTCACGACACACGCCTATGGCTTCCGCTAAAGGTTTAGAACAAATATGACATAAAGGTTGTTCTAATTTAATCATTTTTTGCTGACAAGATGCACATAAATGCTCATTATGAATGGAAAGGTCTTGGTATCCACACAGAAAACAAACATGCTTTTCTGGATAAACAAGTTCTAACAACTCTTTTATAACAGAAGTCATAAGGATTCTCCAAAATAAGCTTCCATTTGCTTCAATCGATAATCTAAACTCGAAAATCTCTGGGCTGTTTTATTGTTTTTTATCATCCATCTCAAATACTTTTCATTCCCTACTAATACCAAGAGTTTTTGAGATCTTGTGATTGCAGTATAGATTAAGTTTCTATTTAAAAGCATGGGTGGAGCCCACGTCATGGGCATAATGACCACAGGAAACTCGCTCCCTTGACTCTTATGAACTGTAATGGCATAAGCAGGTATCAATTCATCCAACTGGCTGAAATCATATTGGCACTCTCTATGATCATCAAATGTAATCCATAAATGTTCATTTTTTAAGTCAATATAACTTATTTGACCAATATCCCCATTAAAAACGCCTTCTCCTTTTTCACTTTCACCTTCCACCGAGGGAATCTCCCATTTAATCTGATAATTATTTTTAACCTGCATTACTCTATCGCCTGTCCTAAATAAAAACTCCCCGTACTTCTTTTCAATTTTTCGATCATCTTCTGGATTCAATGCTGCTTGAAGTTTTTTATTGAGTTCAATTGTACCCGCTACACCTTTTTTCATGGGAGACAACACTTGAATATCTTCCCTTTTGCTAAATCCATAGTATTGGGTCAATCTAGTTGTGCAAAGGGAGACAATCGTTTCAACAATTTCACCCTCTTCACATTTAACAAAATAAAAATCTCCTTCTTTTACATTATAAGTAGGCATCAGTCCTTGATTAATTTGATGAGCATTATATTTGATTAGGCTTTTTTCTGATTGCCTAAATACCTTATCTAACTTTATTGTAGGAATAACACTAGAATCAATGATATCTTTAAGCACATTACCTGCTCCAACTGAAGGTAATTGATCCACATCTCCGACGAGAATCAATCTTGTACCAGGCTTGATCGCTTTCAACAAGGCATTCATGAGTATGACATCTACCATAGACACCTCGTCTACAATGACTACGTCTGTCTCAATGGGAGATTCTTCATTCTTGTTAAAAAGCAAAATACGACTATCATCATTATAAGTGTATTCTAGTAACCGATGTATTGTTTTGGCTTCTTTATTAGATGTTTCAGTTATCCTCTTGGCAGCTCTACCTGTCGGGGCACACAAAAGGGTCTCTTTTCCTAAACACTCAAACATTTTGATGACTGTGTTGATCACAGTTGTCTTTCCAGTACCTGGTCCTCCTGTAATCACTGAAACACCATACTTTATGCCTTGTAGCACACTTTCTCTTTGTTTATCCGTTAGAGTTGTATCTGTTAAAGATTCCATTTCACAAAACAAGTGTTCTACATCATGCATAGCGCCTTGTTCAAACTCCATCATTAGCTTTGCCAACTTATTTGCAATGCCTGTTTCTGCATAATAATAAGGCGTGTAATAGATACAAGCTTCTCCATTGATTTCTTCAACAAATAATTGTCCTCTAAAAGCCATGTTTGCAATAACCGCGTCTACATAATCAAGTCTAACTTGCAAAACATTTTCTGCATGGTTTTTAAGCACCTCTTTTGTTAAGTAAGTGTGTCCTTCTCCTGCAGCCTCCATCAAAACAAATCGAATACCCGCCTCTATTCGATATTCTGATTCTAAATCTGTTCCTAATGACTGAGCGACTCTATCTGCTAGCTTGAATCCAATACCATGGATATCTTCTGCCAATCGATAAGGATTGTCTTTGACAATTTCTACAGATTCTATTCCATAAGTTTTATAAATTTTAATACTATAAGCAGGAGATATCCCAAATTTTTGAAGCGTAAGCATGACTTCTTTCATTTCTATTTGATCCTGATAACTCTCTAAAATCATTGCTGCTTTTTTAGGACCAATGCCTTCAACTTCAAGTAGTCTATTGGGTTCATACTGCATGATTTCAAGGGTGTTTTCTCCAAAAGACTCTACTAGTCTGTGTGCAGTTGACTCTCCAACCCCTTTTATCAATCCTGAAGACAAATACTTAACTATACCCTCTAAAGTATTGGGTAAAATCACATCGAAATGCTCGGCTTGAAACTGCTTGCCATACCTTTTATGATGTGTCCACTTGCCAGTTAATGTCATCGTCTCCCCTTGTGTGGGGTGGGAAAAAACGCCGGTAAAAGTCACAAAATCATCTTTTGTTTCCAATAATCCAACTGTATATCCATTATCATCATTATAGTATATGATTTCTTCTATTGTGCCCGTAATCTTTTCCATCTATTCGCCATCCTTCAGCTCTTATTATAGACATTTAGTCACAAAGGGTAAAGAGAAAATTGTTAGTTTGTGATATAATAACTCTATTAACTTGATGGAGGTTCTTATGCCCTTAATGAAATCTACCAAACACTATGAAATTTTAAGTTTTTACACAGATTATCAAGATAAGTTGGCACCTCAGGCTTTAATGGGTTTATTTCAGGATGCTGCTACTAACCAGTCTTCCTTCTTAGGAGTTGGTTTAGAGTATATGCAGGCTAATCACCTTATCTGGGTCTTATTGAAGTACAATATTCAAATCCACCGGATGCCTAAATTTAAAGAAAAAATTAGGGTAGTGACCTATCCTATGTACTATGAACGTTTTTATGTTTATCGAAAATTCGAGATGTACGATGAAAAAGAAAACTTGATTGCTTATGCGTATTCAACTTGGACCATTGTAGATGTGACCACTAAAAAATTGTGTCGGATCACCAAGGATCTTACAAAAGCTTACGGTTTCACCACTAAAGATCGGTTTTCTGAGAAAATTTCATTTAATCATATCCCAAAACTAGAAGAAAGTGACTTTGAAACTACTTTTAAAATTCGCTATTTAGATATTGATAACAATCTACATGTTAATAATACTAAGTATTTAGCTTGGGCGGTAGAGGCGGTTCCTTATGATATTTTTACTAACTATACATTGTCTCATGTTGATATCATTTTTAGAAAAGAAATCAAGTATGGCAATACGATTACCATAAAAAATAAAATACAAGAGTATGAAGATAAGACTGAAGTTATTCACATGGTTAGTCATGATACTGATATTTTGTGTCAGATCAAAACTATTTGGAGTCGTAGTCATCATCAAGCATTAAAGTAGATTCCACAATCAATAGGGCTCTAAAATCGTATCCTTGCTGCTGACTATCAAGGATGAAATAGTATCCTCGCTGCTTAGTATTTAGATCCTTTTCTTTTTTAAAATTTAAATGAAGAAAAGGATCACATAATGCGCGATTCGGATACGTGTTTTATCCTTTTTAACTAAAGCGAAAGGAAACAAAGGGTCACATAATGCGCGACTCAGATGCATGTTGTATCCTTTTT
>SKID01000230.1 GCA_007116605.1 Tissierellia bacterium | reverse complement strand
TTCTAATCATTGCTTTAAGTTTTATTTATTTTTTATCTGAAAGCGAAACCATTTCTACTGAATTAAAAGATTATTATATAGCCAACGCATTTGAAGAAACTGGTGCAGAGAATGCTGTTGCCGCCATTTATTTAAACTATAGAGTTTTAGATACTTTTTACGAAGCACTTATGCTTTTGGTTAGCGTTTTTGCCCTTGTTTATTTCTCAAGATACAAAGGAGGCTACGACAGTTATGATCGAAAATTCTAAAATATTGTCTGTCATTATTGGTTTAATGTACCCTTTTGTTTTAATTAGCGCTTTTTATATTGTATTGAATGGACACATGACGCCCGGAGGTGGTTTCCAAGGAGGTGCAATGATGTCTTCAGTCTTTATGAGTCGTTATCTTGTAAGACCCCAGGCATCTATTGACTTTGATGTGTTCCAAGTCATTGAAAAATTTGCATTTTTCTTTTTGGTTTTACTTGGTCTATCCTTTTTTATCTTTTCATTAAATTATCATTTACCTATTTTAAACATTCCTTATATGATATTGATGAATCTTTTGATTGGATTTAAAGTTTGCTGTGGTCTCAGTTTGGTCTTTTTTCGATTTGTATTCTTTGAAAGTAGGTGATCAAATGACATTTAGTGGAGAAGTTATTGGTATTTTATTATTTTTTATTGGTTTATATGGCATATTAGCAAGAAGAAATATAATTAAATCGGTTATTTCTATCATTATTATGGAAACCGCCATTATTCTCTTCTTTTTGTCTATGCATTTTAATGAAGGGAATGTTCCTCCTATTGGTCAAAATCTCAGTACTCCTGTAGCAGATCCTTTACCCCAAGCTTTAATGATAACTGCTATTGTCATTGGTATAGCCATTACAGCGGTAGCTTTGGTGATGTCTAACAGCATTTACCATAAATATGGTACTTCTAATTGGAGAGAGCTTAAGCAAGCACGAAAGGAGGAGCCCCTTGATTAACCTGAATGTCTATATTGTGTTGCCTATTTTAACTGGCACACTTTTATATTTATTTCGTTGGAAATACATGAAACGCTTCGTTGTGTGTAAATGATACTCTAAAAGTGTACCAGTTTATCGATAAATGACAGTGAAAAAGTTTACCACCCAACATATAAAATCCTTTAAAATGTAACTACACATTTTAAGGAGGATGAAAGGTGTGATCATAGGAATGGACATTTATTCTGCTATACGCAAACGATACACGGAAGGTGAATCAATACGGTCAATTTCAAAAAGTCTAGGAGTATCTAGACCGACGGTAAAAAAATATTGTGAAGGGGATACCCATCCAGATGAACGAAAAAAATATGAGCGACCTACAGTAGTCATAACATCAGAAGTTAAAGCATTCATTCTAAGTTGTTTTAATGAAGACTCTGCTGAAAACCTTAAAAAGCAAAAACACACAGCTAAAAGAATTTACGATCGGTTAGTGGATGAACACCAGTTTACTGGTTCATATTCAACAGTTAGAGAAACTGTAAGAAAGCTTAAAACAGAATATGAAATCCCAGGTCAAAGTGATATTCCCTTATACTATGACCCAGGCGAAGCGGTACAAATTGACTGGGGTGAAGCCACTGTATATTTAGAAGATCAAAAGACGAAAGTATATCTATTCTGTGCGAGGCTATCCAACAGTTGTGACATATTAGTCCAAGCATACCGTTCTCAAAACCAAGAAACTTTTTTAGAAGCACAGCAAAAAGCCTTTGATTTTTTTGAAGGTGTTCCTCAAAGAGTCATCTTTGATAATGCAAAAGTAGCTGTCAAAGAAGGTTTTGGTCAATACGCAAAAGCACAAGATAAATACTTATCATTTAGTGCTCATTACGCATTTACTTTAGACTTTTGCAACCCTAGAAAAGGCAACGAGAAAGGATTAGTAGAAAACTTAGTGGGTTATGCAAGACGAAACTTTTTTGTTCCCGTTCCTCGTATTGCAGACATGAAGTCTTTAAATGAACAACTTTTGATAGCTTGTTTCAATTACCGTTCTAATCATAAGGTTGCTAGTAGAAGCCAATCCGTGTCCGAATTGTATGCCATTGAAAAAAAGCATTTGACAGCAATTCCTCGGTTCAGATTTGATACAAGCAAAACGGCTTATGCGAAAGTAGATGATTTTTCCACAATACGTTATGATAGAAACAATTATTCTGTGCCAACACGCTATCTGCGTAAAGAGGTTGCCGTTAAAGGATATGCTGATGAAATTTGTATTCTCTACGAAAGTAAACTCATTGCCACATATCAACGCTCTTATGGCATTGGCAACACCCAATACCGATTAGAACATTACATTGACTTATTAGAACGAAAATCAAGAGCTGTTTTCAATGCAAAACCTGTCAGAGAAAATGTGACACAAGAACTGCTTGATTGGGGAAAAATTCTACCTGGTGGCAACAAAGAAATGGTTAAATTACTTCGGTTGTGTCTCGATTATGGTGAAGATAAGATTCTATCGATTAAAAAAAAGATTCCATCTCATATTATTCCAACAGTTGATATGATACGTCTTTATCTAAATGAACCCTTAGAATCCTCTGTGGTGTATCTTAATCAAGATATTGATGTTGTAGAAACAGACCTTGCAAAATATGATAGAAAATTCGGGGTGACCAAGTCATGAACCATACTTTAGAACACACCATAGACATTTACGCTAAACACTTAAAACTTACTAGTTTTAATCAATACCAAGATGTTATACGTCAACTTGATAAAGCACAAGGCTATGAAGACTTCTTGCTACAATTACTCAAGATTGAGTATGATAATCGGTCAGAAAAAAGTCAGCAAAGAAAGATTAAAGCAGCGGGTTTTCCATATATGAAAACTTTCGATGAAATGGACATCTGTCGGTTTGAACATATTTCTGAGCCATTTATCAAGGAACTGGCCAGTTGTGATTTCATTAAGAAAAGGCAAAATATTGTGATGGTTGGCAATCCTGGTACAGGAAAGACTCATTTATCTATTGCTCTTGGTCTTAAAGCTTGTATTCAAGGATTTAATGTTAAGTTTTTTACGGCCGCTAATTTAGCAAATGAGTTAATAGAAGCACAAGAATATAAAAAGCTCATTCGATTGGAAAAACAGATTGCTAAAGCTCATTTATTAATTATTGATGAATTGAGTTACCTGACCTTTAATCGCCACCAATCCGAATTATTATTCAAAGTGATTGCGGATAGGGCAGAAAGGCAAAGCGTCATTGTATCAACAAACTTAAAATTTTCAGATTGGTTGTCGATGTTTGAGCATCAAACAATGGTTACTGCATTGATTGATCGACTCACTTTCAGATCTCATGTGCTTAACATGAACTCTAACAATCCTTATCGAGCAGAACATGCTGGCAAGGAGTAGTTTTCGGCCGACGCTCTGTGAATCTTTACTCGGGCTACGCCCTCCTAAAGATTCACAGAGCGTGTATTATCACAACTCATTTGTTTACTTGCTAGTGGTAAACTTTTTCACTGTCAAAATTGTAGTTAGTGGTAAACTTTTTCACCATCATTACTGGTAAACTAATTCAATGTCAAGTGGTAAACTTTTTGGTTGACATTCACAATTTATAGCACACAAGGAGTAAACAGGCTCTTTGTGTGCTGTTTTTTATGAGGTTTACTTAGGATATTTTATAATATGTGAAGAAAAAAACATTGGTTTGAACTGAAAGGAGATGGGATGTTGGGTAAATGGATTGAAAGAAGTCAAAAAAACCAAAATGAAGCGAATAAGTTAATGCTGGTTTTAATTGTTTTGGTGATTGGGGTAGTGATGTTAGGGATTCAACCCACAATCACAGTTGAAGCATCTTCTTATGAGGAGTATGCTCAAAAGCTTTCTGAAATTAATGTTTTTGTCGGTACAGGAAAAGGTTTCGATTTAGACAGAGAACCAACAAGGTTAGAAGGGTTAGTGATGCTTATTCGACTACTAGGAGCTGAGTCTAAAACAGAGTCTATGGTTTCCCAATCTATATTTGATGATGTGCCTACTTGGGGCAATCGATATGTAGGTTATGCTTATGATCATGGCTTAACAAAAGGGATTAGCGCTAATA
>SKID01000025.1 GCA_007116605.1 Tissierellia bacterium | reverse complement strand
GGCCAACCTATTCCACCTTCTCTACAAAATATTTATAAGGAATTACACGATGATCTAGGTTGTCCTATTCCTGATCATGGTCATCTGATTAAATGGAGCCAGCAAGGGGTTTTAATGCTTAACACTGTACTGACCGTTCGTGCCCACGAAGCCAATTCTCATCGAGGTCAAGGTTGGGAGGAATTTACTGATTCCGTCATCAAAAAATTGAATGAACAGGATCGTCCCATTGTGTTTTTTTTGTGGTGGAAACCCGCTCAATCAAAGATTGCTTTTCTAAAAAACCCCAAGCATCTGATTATCACAGCACCTCATCCTAGTCCATTATCTGTTTATAGGGGTTTTTGGGGTAGCAAACCTTTTAGCCGGGCTAATGCATTTTTTGTCTCTCATGGGGTAGCACCTATTGATTGGTGTATTCCCACTCTTAAATAATGTGATTAACAACAAAAGCACCTAGGACAGTTTATCACTGGGTGCTTGTTTTTTGGAGAGGATGGTGCCAACTTTTTTCGCACCATCCCTAATGAAGGTATGTTAAGCAAGCATTTGCTTTGCTTTTGTAGCTGCACTTGAAGCGTCAACCGTGTAAAGATCCGCTCCAATATCCGTTGCAAATTTTTGAGTCACTGGTGCACCACCAATCATGACTTTAACCTTATCTCTTAATCCTTCTGCATCTAATGCCTCAATGACTTTTTTCATGTAAATCATTGTTGTGGTCAACATAGCTGACATAGCCACTACTTTGGCGTTATTTTCTTTAACTGCTTCAACAAATTTTTCTGTAGATACATCAATTCCAATATTGATCACTTTAAAGCCTGCACTTTCCATCATCATAGACACAAGGTTTTTTCCAATATCATGCAAATCACCTTTTACCGTGCCAATGACAACTGTCCCTGCATTCGGCATGTCTTCATCATTAATTAAGGGCTTAACTAGTTCAATACTTGCATTCATAGCTCGTGCAGACATTAAAACTTCTGGTACAAACATGTCTCCCTCTTTGAATCTTTCTCCAACTACATTCATGCCTGCCATCAAGCCTTCACTAATAATCTCTAAAGGGTTTTGTCCTTGGTCAATCATTGTTTTAACATGAGCAACCGCTTGCCCTTCGTCTCCTTCAATAATACATTCTGCTAGTTCTTTAAAACTCATTTACTTGTCCTCCAATCTGACTCAAATACTTTTTTTGCTCTTCTGATAAAATCGGTTCTCTATATTGCTCTATTCTTTTTACAATAATATTTTTCGCCTTATCTACAAGAGAGGGACTCCCTTTTTCTTGCCATTGATCAAAACCTTCTTTAGACATTAATTGAGCAGGTGAAAAGTCATCTTTAAAATTCTGAAATGTATGGTCTTCAGTAATGTATGTGCCTTGAGAACCTACTTTGGCAATGATATCATAGGCTATTTTTTCATCGGTCACTTCAAATCCTCTTACATAACGCTTAGCTAATCGAATGTTTTCTTCATCAATAATAACTTTCTCAAAACTCAAAACATTGAATGACTCCATGATCCCGCAAGATTGTACGACAAAATCTATTCCAGCCATTGCAGCACTTAGCAATGTGTATGTTGACTCAATCCCTGCTTGCATATCGAGTTGGTTTGCGTCTGTTAATGACCCACCCGACCTACAGGGCAAGCCATAATAGGCACTCAGTGCTCGTACACCATACGTCATTAATCCCGTTTCAGGAGATCCTATGGCAGGAGATACCATCCTCATATCACATGATGGAGTGGTTCCTCCATAGATGACAGGTAAACCTGGTCTAAGCAACTGACTGTACACAACACCAGCTAATACTTCTGCATTGTTTGTAACAAGGGATCCTGCAATGGTTACTGGACTAGTTGCTCCAGGTAAGGAGCAACTAGCAATTAATAAAGGTTGATTCTCTTGGGCATAAACTTCCATGCCTTCAATCATAGATTCATCATAGCACAAGGGCGATACTGGACTAATAATTCCAAGAACATAGTGCCCTTTATTGTTGTTGTAAAATTCTTTAATCATTTTAACGCATCGTCTTGAATCTACTTTCCCAGTTGTGAATCCCATAAGAGGTTTTGTTGTCATTTCTAAACATTTTTTGAGACGAAAAACATCTCTTTCTTCAAATGGCAAGTCTTGAGGTTCTGTCATATTTGCGTTAATGACAGGGACTTCTTTTGATGTCTGATAGATTTTAAGTAAGTCAATATAGTCTTGAGCAGTGGTTGTATTCCTCTTACCATCTCTTTGAATATACACCGGACCTGAGGCGGGTGCAAATATCGTCTTACCTTCACCAACCTGAACATCATCCGTTGATGTCCTGCCAGATAGTATGAACTTTTGTGGCACTTTATCTAAAGCTTCTTGTATCTCATGTTCCTGAAAAAACACCTGCCTTCCTCTGACTAAGAAGCCCTTTTCTTTAAATCTTTCAACCGCCTCATCTTGGTCAAAGCGAACACCTACTTCTTTAAGTACTTTCAAAGTCGCTCTATGAAGTTTTTCGACAGCTTCTAGTGTCAGAAAATGGTTATTTACTTTCATTTTAATCATCCTTTATGATATGTTTTCTTCTAGTTTATCTAAATATTCATTGTTTTGTTTAATTAGTTTTTTGCCATGTTTCATCATGTATTTAATAAAACCAGCCATCATTGCAATCTCAATAAATAATATCGGGAATCCTGCTAAAGTTTTAACTACTTTAATACCATCTAGGCCGCCATTTAGAACGAAAATAATCGCTGTACCACCCATCAACAATCCCCAGAATAATTTCATTGGCAATGGTGCTTCTTGAACATCTTGGTTATTCTTCATTGACATTAATGAAACGGTTGATGTCATCGAATCTGCTAGTGTAACGAATGACAGCATCACAGTAATAATCATCAATGGTCTAATAAGTGAAACTAACGGCAAATATTCAAATACTTTTAGCATTAAACTCTCTAATCCATTGGCATCCATAAAGGCTAATAAATCCACACCTCTAGTTAACTGTAAATCTAAGGCCATTGTTCCGAAAGCCCCAAACCAAATCATTCCAAAAAGGGAAGGTAGAATTAGATTGACAACTATAAATTCTCTGATGGTTCTTCCATAGCAAAGTTTAACTAAGAATAGTCCTACAATAGGTCCAAAAGATAACCAGTCAACCCACCAATACATGTCCCACCACTGAGGCCAAAGGTCTGTTCCAAACGCATCCGTAAATGTCATGCCATCTACAAAATTTGTGACAAAAGATCCCATAGATTGGGTTGTCATGTTTAGTATTTTGGCAGTAGGGCCAAATATAATGACAAATACCAACAATCCAATAAAAATCCAAGCATTTTTATCACTTAACCATTTAATTCCTTTATCTAGACCCGTTGCACTTGAGATGGAATAAGCTGTGATTATCACAAGGGCGATAGCGACCCAAACAAGGGCTCCAGGTTCAATACCAAAGACAAAGTTGAGTCCACTTCCAATTTGAAGAAGTCCATATCCTAAAGAACCCGCTACTCCACCTGTAATTGCTAAAAGCGTAATTCCATCAATAATTTGTTCAGTTGTCTTGTTAAAGTCTTTGCCCCCTCTTAGCAATGTTAAACCTGAGCTCACAGCATAGGGTTTGCCTAAATTATAATAAGCATAAGCAATTGCAACACCTGCCACTACATAAATTGAATACGGCGTCAATGTCCAATGCAAAAATGATGTCCTCATGGCCCAAATCATCGCTTCTGTGGAACCAGGTTCTAAGTTCACGCCTGCAGCTGGTCTCATAGTATGCAACAAAGGTTCCACTGCTCCCCAGAACACTATTCCTGTTCCGATACCAGCACACAATGAAATGGCCCACCAATTCCATGTGCTAAATGTCGGTTTAGCCTCAGGCCCACCAAAGCGTATTTTACCCAAGGGATGAAAGCATAATACCAGTAAGAATATAACAAAGGATAAGCTTCCTAAACTGACTGCCCATCCAATGTTGACCATCAGCCACTCAAACACACCCCATAAAACATTAACAAAAGCATCTGCATTCATAAAACCTAAAACGATTAAAATACCAAATGTTACGACTGGAATAGCCGTGGTT